>NZ_OY730231.1 GCF_963422545.1 uncultured Flavobacterium sp. | reverse complement strand
TTTAATTTGTCCTTCTAATAAAATTTTAAAATTGAATTTGAGTTAATTTTTCAATTATCTCATTTTCAAATTATCTAATTATCTAATTGAAAAAATGAAGCTAAGAGCCGATAATTTAATCAAAACCTATAAAGGTCGTAGCGTTGTAAAAGGAATTTCTGTTGAGGTAAATCAAGGAGAAATCGTGGGACTTTTGGGTCCAAATGGTGCGGGAAAAAACAACTTCGTTTTACATGATTGTGGGATTAGTAAAACCAAATTCAGGAAATATCTACCTGGATGATTTGAACATTACTGATTATCCAATGTACAAACGCGCACAACAAGGAATTGGCTATTTGGCGCAAGAAGCTTCTGTTTTTAGAAAACTAAGTATTGAAGACAATATCCTAAGTGTACTGCAATTGACCAAATATTCAAAAGAAGAGCAGATTGCAAAAATGGAAAGTCTAATTGAAGAATTCAGCTTAGAACATATTCGTACTAACCGTGGAGATTTACTTTCGGGAGGGGAACGTCGTCGTACTGAAATTGCACGTGCTTTAGCAACTGATCCTAAGTTTATTTTATTAGATGAACCTTTTGCAGGAGTTGACCCGGTTGCAGTTGAAGACATTCAAAGAATTGTAGCCCAATTGAAGAATAAAAATATCGGAATTTTAATTACCGATCACAACGTTCAGGAAACTTTAGCGATTACTGATAAAACATACTTAATGTTTGAAGGTGGAATTTTGAAAGCAGGAGTTCCAGAAGAATTAGTTGAAGACGAAATGGTTCGCCGTGTTTACTTAGGACAAAATTTTGAACTTCGTAAAAAGAAACTTGAATTCTAGTAAAGGTACACAGTCGCAGTTTTTAGTTTACAGTATTTAACTGTTCTTAAAACCCGAATTAAAAACTAAACAAAATGATTCCACAAAAACCCACTCAAGAAGATTATAATAACTGGCACAAAGATCCTAATAATTGGCATTTGGGTATGTTTTATTATAACAAGGCTGACAAAAGAATGTTTGTTCCTAAGAAATTAAAGTGGGCTGGCTTCACCATTAATTTTGCAAATCCTTTAGCGATTCTAATTACTATTGCCTTTCTGTTTTTCATGTATACACTTATGCAGCTTAAGTAAAAGTCTTCAGTCGCAGTTTACAGGTTTCAATGAGACTGTAAACTGAGACTGTAAACTACTCCACTGTAATAAACTGCAACTGTTCTAAATCTCCATTATAGATATTCACATCTACTCTGTGTTTGATTCCCGGTAAAGATGCTTTCTCAGTAAATTGCCAAAAAAGCCAATCAGGTTCAATTTTCTCTCTGTAGAAATTATAATTGGCGATCCAAAATAGATATCCTCCAAATTCTTCTTTCAAAAAATCGTCATAATAACGTTCCCCTGTATAAATTATCGGACGAACCTGATAATGCGCTTCCACTTTATTTAACCAGCGTTTTAAACCTTTTTTCAAACTGTCCAAAGGTTGATTCTTTGGCAATTTTTCAATATCCAAAACAGGCGGTAAATCACCCTTTTGTAATTTTACTGTTTTAATAAAAAGATTCGCCTGCTCGATAGAATTTTCATTCGGTCGGTAATAATGATAAGCACCTCGCATAATTTTATGCTTTTTGGCACCTTCCCAGTTTTTTTTAAACTGTCCGTCTACTCTGTCATTTCCCGCAGTTGCACGAACAAAAACAAATTTAACAGGATATTTTTCTTCAAGAACTTCAACTTCGTCCCATTGTACTTTTCCTTGAAATTCAGAAACATCAATACCAATTACTTTCCCTTTATGGTTTTCGAGAACCTGAATATTTCTAACATCCGAAAGGTGTTTATCAACCTCATCTTCATCTAAAACTTTACTTGATTTAAAGCCAAGATAATATGCCAGTCCATCACGATAATGATAAACAGTACTAAAAAAAAGTAATACTAAAAAAGAATAAATTATGAAACGAAGTCCACTTGCCAAAAACGATCTTTGAGGTTTCGCTTTTCTGGAATAAGAAGTTCTTCGGGTAGTTGTTTTTCTTGCCATTCAAATAAAACTACTTTTTCAAAAACAAATTATTCACCACTGATAATAACACATAAAAAATGATGATTAGAGGAATTGCTATATATTGAAGCGTTACTACCAATAGCAAAGAAATCAATAAAAACACAATTTGAAGTACATTGTCCTTCACAGTAAACTTTTTGATTTTTAAAGCAAACAAAGGAATTTCAGCATTCAAAATATAAGCACTGCATAATGTGATTGCAAGTAAAACCCATTGATTGGTTAATATTTCTAATACCATTAAAGAATCTGAAAATTTCAAAACCAAAGGCAAACTCAATATAAAAAGAGCATTTGCCGGAGTTGGCAAACCAATAAACGAATCTGTTTGACGTGTATCAATATTAAAATTTGCCAATCGGTAACAAGATCCTAAAGTTATAATAAATCCTAAAAACGGAATCGCAGGATTTGTTCCTAATTCGTGTGCGCTATTGGTAAACAAACTATACATAACATAACCTGGCGCAACACCGCTGGTTACCATATCTGCCAATGAATCAAGCTGTAATCCAAGTGGGCTTGAAACTTTAAATAATCGGGCAAAAAAACCATCAAAAAAATCAAAAAAGATCCCTAAACACACCATATAAAAAGCCATTTCATAGTTCCAAGAATCACCTGTTTCAATACCTCTAGAAACAAAAACAACTGCGATACAGCCACAAAAAAGGTTAATTAGTGTAATTAAATTAGGAATGTGTTTTTTAATATTCATGATTTATAGTTTTAATTTGGAAACGACAAATTTCGCATAAAATAAATAACATTGTTACTATTAGTAATAAAAAATGTTACTAAATTTTGAATACAATCTCTTCTTTCATAAAATGCTTATCAAGTAAAATGATTCTTTCGCAATATTTCTCAAAAGGAATAATTTTCCTGAGTAAAATATTATATTTTTGATAAAAATTAAAACAGACTTCGGTTTGCAAAAAAATATCCGTTGAAGAAAATCCTCGCGTTTTTATTATTTAGTAGTTGCACTGTACACTATGGACAAACTGTTCGAAAATATTCGAATGAATTTATGAATATTGGTGTTGATGCTGCCGCATTGGGGATGTCGAGCGCAGTAGTTGCTTCTACAAATGATGTAAATTCTGTTTATTGGAATCCGGCAGGTTTAACCCATCTTGAAGATCATCAAATATCTTTAATGCATGCCAACTATTTTGCTAATATTGCACAATACGACTTTATAGGATACGCAAGCCCAATTGATGACAGAAGTGCCTGGGGAATTTCGATGATCCGTTTTGGTGTTGACGATATTATGGATACGACACAATTGATTGACAATCAAGGAAACATTGATTACAATCGAATTAGCTTATTCTCAACTGCCGATTATGGGTTTACTTTTTCATACGCCAGAAAACTACCTGTCGAAGGATTTCAATATGGAGTAAATGCAAAAATAATTAGAAGAATTATTGGAAAATTTGCCAATTCATGGGGTTTTGGTTTTGATGTTGGATTACAGTTTGAGCGAAATGACTGGAAATTTGGTCTAATGCTTCGAGATATTACTACTACTTATAATGTCTGGAATATTGATGAGCAGGAATATGCTAAAATTGCCAACGCTATTCCAGGAAAAAATAATGAATTGCCTGAAAGTACGGAAATAACGCTGCCAAAAGCACAATTAGGAGTTTCAAAAAGGTTTGATTTTCACAATGATTATAGCCTTTTAGTTGCAACAAATTTGAATATGCGTTTTGAGCAAACTAATGATATCATATCATCAAAAGTAGTAAGTATTGATCCCGCACTTGGTTTTGAATTTGGATATACTGATCTTGTATTTTTGAGAGCGGGAGCAGGAAATTTTCAGAATGTAACACAATTAGACAATACTGAAAAAGTAAATTTTCAACCTAATATTGGTCTGGGTTTTAAGTACAAAGGCATTCAGGTCGATTATGCTTTGACTGATTTAGGCAATCAAAGTACAGCTTTGTACTCAAATATTTTTTCTTTAAAGGTAGATTTAGGTATCTTTAGATAATATTTGTAAACCCTTAAACTTCTTAAAATTTTAAATTATGAAAAATGTCATTTTCAAAAAAACACTTTTTAGTTTACTATTATTACTAAGTTTTATTGGTTTCAGTCAAAATTTACCTTTATCAAAAGATGCTAAGATAAGCGTCATCACTTGCGGATTGGGCAACGAAACGTATTCTTATTTTGGTCATACGGCTATTCGTGTTACTGATCCAACAAACAATATTGATTTGGTTTACAATTATGGAGCTTTTGATTTTAGAACACCCAATTTTGTAATGAAGTTTGCAAAAGGTGATTTACAGTATTTTGTCGTTGTGCATCCATTTGTCGATTTCATGAATGAATATACGTATGAGAAAAGGAGTGTTTTTGAACAAGAACTTCTTATTCCGCAGGATACAAAGCAAAAACTTTTTGATAATTTAAACACGACTTTACTTTCTGAAGATCGTTATTATATCTATAAATTTATTGATAAAAACTGTACCTCGATGGTTGTTGAAATTATCAATAAGGCTTTAAATGGAGAAGTAATTACAAAAAAAGGAGATAATGATATTACTTATCGCTCTATTTTATTCCCCTATTTTGATGGGCATTTCTATGATAAATTAGGCACAAGTATTATTTTTGGAACTAAAGTAGATCAATTAGGAACCAAAATATTTTTACCATTTGAACTAAAGAATAGTTTAGAGAAAACCACCTTTAAGAATAAGCCTTTAGTAAGTAACAGTAAAACATTATTGCAGTTCGAAAAAGAAACGCCAATCTCATGGTGGAACAACATCTTCACTTATATTATCATTCTACTTTTTATAGTATTAATAAACAAGCGAATAATTGATAATATTTATCTTTTAGCATTATCTTTTATAGGAATCCTTTTTGTTTTTATGGGATTCTATTCTTTTCACCATGAACTGGCTATGAATTATAATGTGCTTCTGCTTAGTCCTCTTTTGTTAATTTTAGTTATTTTTTCAATTGCAAAAAATAAAAAATGGTCTTATCGATTTGCCGTTTTACACCTAATTTTTTTAGTTATTTATTCTCTTTTCATAATCAACAAAGCACACTTTTTTATTGTTTTACCAATGATTATTACAAGTGGAGTAATCTTAGTTAGAATCGCAATTCAAAATAAAAAACCAATTCCTATTATTATCTAAATTATTGTCCGCGATAAAATAAAACCGTAGTAATTGTTTTAAAAGTGATACTCAAGTCAAGAAAAACACTTCGATGTTTGATGTAGTATAAATCATACTGGAGCTTTATCAAACTCTCATCTATAGATTCTCCGTATGAATAGTTGACCTGCGCCCAGCCAGTTAATCCCGGTTTTATGACATGTCGAGTTTCATAAAAAGGCATTATTTGCGCAATTTCATCAACAAAAAATGGTCTTTCAGGCCTTGGGCCAATTACCGCCATATCGCCTTTTAGAACATTGATAAACTGAGGCAATTCATCAATTCTGGATTTACGCATAAATTTCCCAAATGGAGTTACACGTTTATCATTTGAAGTTGCAAAAACAATTCCATTAGCTTCTGAATTTTCAACCATTGTTCTAAACTTATAGATTTTAAAAACAACGCCGTTTTTCCCTACTCGTTCTTGTGTATAAAACAAACTCCCCTTATTGGCAATAAGATTTCCGATAAAAATAAAAGGGATAAAAACAAGGCAAATCAATAAACCAACGGAAGATAAAAAGAATTCAAAAAATCGAATTACAAATAAATACAGCTTATTATTATTACTTCGGCTAAAAGGAAAAAAGCGATAAAAATCCCTAGAAATATAATGAACGGGTATACGTTGTGTTTTGCTTTCATATACCTGCGTGTATTCTCTAATTATATTCCCCGACTCCAACAAATGAAGTAATTGTTGATATAAATCAGCGGTGATACCATCCGTTTTTTGAGAGGCAATGACAATCTCTGAAACATTATTCATATTTACAAAAGATTCTAAATCATTCTTTTTAATCTCTTTTACGTAATGAAATTTCAAATCTTCCTCAGAAATTGAGTCTGAATTTACAAAGCCAACAATTTTATAATGAGGATCTACGCTTTCAAGTCCTAAAACCAATCCTTCTACTTGATTCTGATCACAGATTAAAACTACATTCTGAGAAAATCGATGTGATGCCAAAAAAATGGCATAAAAGTAGCGCCACAACAATAAAACAATCAATATCGAAAAATAAAAAATCAATACAATTAATCGCTGTTTAGGAAGTTCCGGAGATAAAACAGGTGTAAATAGATAAACCGAAACAGCTGTAGTGGCAGTAAAAACTACACTTCGAAGAATTTGAAATTGATTACTGGCAACTTGCAAATTATACATTTCGAAAATAGTCCCAAAAGCATTGATATAGCAAGCAAGCAAAACTGGACCAAAGTACCTATTGCTTTCTAAAACAAAATAATGATAATTGAAGACTAAACTTAGCAGGTATAAAATTGACAAGACAAAAAAGGTATCAAAAGCACGAAGCAAAAGTTTCCTCTCTGAAATTTCAAAGTGCATTTTTTTATTTGAAAGCATATATTCTATTTGTTTAGGGGCGTTAAACTGAAGCAAATATATTATAAAAAAAAAAACTTAATCGCCCGAATTTTCGGATTTCTCAGGAATTTTTACCTGAACAGATAGAAGTGTTAGAGCATATACAAAAGCAGGGGCAGCAATTCGCATAGCAGCATGATTAATAGTTAATAACCAAAAAAGATAAAATGATAAGAAATACAGATGTTGTTTGTTGTTTATATAAACTACAAATGGAGTAATAAAAAGTATTAAAAGTCCAAATATTCCCAGCAAACCATGCTCACTCAACATCCGAGATATTTCATTATGCGAAGCAACCTCTTGACCTAATGATTCTTTCCGAAGCTCTTTTCCTACGCCAACTCCTATTCCCGTAATAGGGTTATCAAAAAATAGTTTAAAATCTGCGTCTAAAACTGCTTCTCTACCCCCCAAACGATCTTTTTTCGCTTTTCCTTTTGCATCTTGGTTGGCGTAACGTTTTTCAATAAGCCCATTAGTTTGTAAGGATGTATATGTCCAAATTACTGTAGCCGTTACACCAAGTAAAATAAAAATTAAACCTATTTTAGTTTTACCCTTAACGTTTGAGAAATAATACAACAAAAATAATAAACAACCAATCATTATAATTCCTGTTATTACCCCACCTCTGGAAAAAGTCACTATTGCTCTATAACTTACAAAAATTAACAAGACTGAGTTTAAAATCAATCTCTTTTGTGATTTTGAAAATAATATTAATTGTGTAAAAAAAATAAACATCCCCAAACCTAAAATTGAAGAAACCTGGTTTGGACCAAACCCTCCAGAAGTCTCAAAATTAGACTGAGTCCCCGTTACAACATCTTTTACGCTTGGATTATACAAAAACAGATAAACGGTAGTTGTAATAATAGGAAACCCCAATGCTTTAATTATGTTTTGCAGGTCCGAAAACAAAATTCTCCTTTTAAACATATACATAGAACTAATTGCTAAACAAATTGGACCTGATAAATTAAAAAATATCGCTTTACGAATATCAGTATCTAAATTAGCGACTACAATTGCAAGAAAAATACCTGGAACTAATAATAGTAAAAAGAAAAAATAAATAAATCCACTTATTGAAAGATTACTATATATCATCCCTAACAACATGAAAAAGATGACAGTTACTTTTACATATTCGTTATTAAAATTGCCTCCTGTCATTCGTAAAAAAACTTCTACTCCAACTAAATAAGCTGCTACTAAAAGTGCCTCATTGTTTTTGTTATTACTTCGATAAACTATAAAAAATCCAATAATTGGAATTAATAATGCATAAAGTTTTGACAAAAAAGGTATTACAAAAACTACCACTGCAATTATTGCATGCAATATAAGGAGAGAGAGATATGGATTTTTATTATTTTTCATTATAAACTTTAAATGGTAAAGTTAAATAAAGAATTCAACCATGAAATATACTTTTCAATAACTGATTCTTCGCTGTAATTTAGTTTTATTACTTTATTTAACTCTAAACCTATTGCTTTTCTATAAATTCTATCTTCAATTAATTTTTGGATCGCTTGTGTAAATTGTTCCAAATCGTTTGATAGGACAATTAATCCTGTTTTTTCAGAAGTAATTATTTTTGATATTTCTCCCACGTTTGTTACTACGACCGGCATTTCGTATAATCCATACTCTAACAAAGCTAATGGAAGCCCTTCTGAAAGTGATGGAAGAACTGCAATTTCAGACTGTTTTAAAACTGAGGCAACATTATTAATTGTTCCATAAAAAAAGACATTCTCTTTTAATTTTAAATCTTCAACTTTTCTCATCAATCCATAAGAATGTTTATCTTCAAAATCTTTTCCTATTAAATGAAAAGTCCAGTCAGGAAATTTATTTCGAATTATACTTGCAGCGTTAATCAAAAGTTCATGATTTTTTTGAGGTCGAAGATTCGCTACACAAACAATTCGTTTTCCTTCTAATCCTTTTAAAGAAATCTCAGCATTTAAACTAACATCGTTTTCAATAAAATTTGGCAAATAAATAATCTTTTTACACCACAAATAATCTTGGGCCCAATCTTTTAAAGCTGAATTGACTGAAATAATTCCAGTAAAAAAAAGAGATCCAAATTTTAAACTTAAATTTTTTCTTGATTTTAGATCTTGAGAAATTCCATAATGGTCATGCCATATTATTTTAACTTTAAAAAAAGTTAATTTTACTAAAACAGCAATAAAAAAGGAGGAACTGTGAGCCTGAATAAAGTCTACTTTATTTTTTTTTACATAATTTCTTAGCTGAAATATAGACTTAAAATCAATTCGCTTTTTTTTATCTAAAAATAAATAATCGACATTATTATTAATTTGTTCTAAAAGCGGGCCTTGTTTTCGAGTCGCAATTAATCCCGAAAACTTTATTCTCTTAGATAAAGTATTCGCATAATTAATGGCCATTTTCTCTGCACCACCAGCTTCAAGTGAATCTATAATTTGAATGATTCTCATTTATCTCTTTTTCGGCTAAATATTTATATTCCCAGCCATTAACCCTTAATCACTATATTTTAAAATCTTGTAATAAAAGTGAAGAATTCCTGTATGCTCTATAGTCACTTGGAGCGATTAAGCACAAAATAGAATTTCCCAGTTTTAAATTGGAATAAAGAAAATCACGAATTTTATTTTCTAAAGTTACTTTACTTCCAACGTTCTGCAAAAAGTGGTATAAAAAATACCCTAGGTGATCCAAAAATAAAGCAATTGTTTAAATATTTTGGTTTTTACTGTATGATTCAAGGTTTTAGTATTTTTTCTATTTCTGATTCAAATAAATCAGTTGTATATTTTTGTGACCACTGTGCCGATAACTTGCTTTTAATGTCAAAGATATTTTGCTGTTCTAAAATATTTAGTATTCGGGAAATATCTTTTTCCATATTCATTTCTAATAAAATCCCCCGATTGCCAAAATCTAACATGAAAGGAATGCATGAAACGTTTGTAGCAATAGGAACACATCCCCAAAACATTCCTTCTGCAATTGCTTTTGGCCATCCTTCGCTTTTTGATGGCAAGATAACAAAATGACTTTTTTTGTAAGCGTTTTTCAATGCTTCACCATTTTGATTTCCATGCAGGAAAACAAAATTTTCAAGTTTATTTTCTTTGATATACTTTTCTAAGGAAGCCTTTTCGTTGCCATTGCCGTACAGGTTTAAAACTACATTTTTTCCGCTTTCAGCCAATTTTTGAACTAGTTTTATGGCATAAACAGGATTTTTACCTTCAACTAAGCTTCCAACAAAAATAAATTCTATCCCTGAATCAATATTACTTTTTTCAACTGTTTCTTTTTCAGATTCTGAGTAAGTAGCCGTAAACATAGGTTTTATGTTCTTAGACTGCTTCTCCCAATCTCCATAAACCATAACTTTAATGTTTTTGGTAAAGAATGTATTACTTAAGATTTTCTTTTGCAGTTTATATGTCCAGGGTTGTTTACTTTTTGGATCCCAGTTTCCCGCATATTTTGCAGATTTTATTTTATTTGGAAAAAAGACCTGAACAAAACTTCCTAGCAAACCAATATTTCCTGGGCATCGCAAATGAATATGATCTGCTTGATAGATCGATTTAAAAATAATCAGCGTATTTAGGATCGAACAAAAAATGCTTTTAATAACATTACTGAAACTACTTAAATTAAAGTCAATTAATTTATAGTGCTTGCTAAATTTGAACGGAATTTCATCAATCAATAATCCATTCTCCTTTTTCCATACTGGGCAGCAAAAAGCAATTTCATCAGCATATTTTTCCCAAATTACCAACTCTTTTACATAAGGGCTGTAAGCATAGCATTTGCCGTCTTTAAATATAAATGGAGCCGATGAAAGAATTAGTAACTTCATTAAATGTAGCCTTTAGAACCGTTTTGTGATATTACAACTGCGGGAACTCCCAAAACTACCAAATTATCTTCAACAGAAGTATTTACCATAGAACAAGCTCCTATTAAAACTCTATTTCCTATGCTAATATTTCCTGATACAACAGCATTTGCTCCAATATATACTTCATCACCAATTACAGGAACTCCTCTTTTTTCGCCACGACCAGACACGCCAATTGTAACTCCTTGAGAAATATTACAATTATTACCTACAACAGCATTTCCATTAATAATAATACCCCCAAAATGTCCAATGTAAAATGAATGTCCAATTTTTGAAGCTGCTGAAATTGATATTCCTGTTACAATTTCAATACCTTTTTGATTGATAAGCATCATGAATAATCCTAAAAATCGAAACGGCTGCCATTTTATTTTCGAATAAATAAAATGCGCTATTCTATATTGAAAAACAGCCCAAAATCCCTGAGTTAAAAATATAATCCCAAAGAAACTTCCTCCATATTTTTTATATTTCTTGTAATCTGATTTTATGAGTTGAAATAAATTCATCCTTTTTGATTTTTTAGCCTTCAGATTTAATTAACGATTTATAAAAAACAATATTTTGATCCATAATAGTATTCAGTCCGTATTTTTGAACCACAAATTTCCTTGCAGCTTTTTCTATTGTTTCTTTTTTTTCTTTGTTTGAAAGAAACCAGATAATTTTTTCAGCAATATCTTTTGGATTATAAGGGTCACACAATAATCCCGTTTTATAATCTTCTACAGCTTCCGACCCTGGTCCTAGTTTTGTAAAAACAACCGCTTTTTCCATAGACATGGCTTCTGGCGCAACTAAACCCTGAGTTTCCATATGTGAAGGAAACACACATACTGCAGCTTGCGAATATGCATTGGGAATATCATTAAATGAAATTGTGCCTTTAAAACAAACATCTTCTGCCGTTTTCCCTATTTTTGGTAATTCTTTTTCTTTCACCATCTCGATATATGATGTTCCATCGGGAAAAAACCAGTCACGCCCATAAATTTCTAAAACAGCATCAGGAATCTCTTTTTTTACAAATGCGAAAGCTTCGATCAATTGTCGGATTCCTTTTTTTTCACAAACTGTTCCAGCGAAAACAATCTTATTATCAGATTCATTTTCGTTTATTGGCTTAAAAAAATCTGTATCAATAGGATTACTTATGTAGGCTATTGGTTTATTATTGTAATCTAAATATTTCTCAGTATGTTTTTTTACGTATTGAGAAACTGCAATAAAAGCATCGCTTTTACTAAAAGATCTTTTTTCTTGGAATCCTTTCCATTTATTGATTTTCCGGTTTTCACTTTCGGCAAAAAAATGATGTCCTCCATGAAGCCGAATTACATATTTAATGACTTTAATTTTAGATATGAAAGCAAAACCAAGTTCTGAAGATTCTATTATGTCTATCGGATCTTGTTTATGAATTTCCCTAATTTTTTTATTGATTGCTGCACAATTAAAATACCAAGATAGCCCTTTAATTTTACTTTTTTCTAATCTATAAATATTTACACCTTCTGCAATTTCAGTTTCATTATTTGTAGTATAATTAATTCCAATAATTGATACTTTAATATTTTTTTTAACTAATGTAGTTGCAAAGGTTTTAATAAAAGTGCCTATCCCTCCATGGGGGAAACCTTCTTTTGGGAATTCATTAGTTAGAAAACAGATATGCATATTACTAAATTTTAAATATTTGCTGTATCTTCATTGAAGCATTTTTATAATCTTCAATCACAATATCTCTCCACTCAATCATATCAGAATTAACATTCGTTTTTAAGGTAATTTTATCAACGATTTCTTCTTTTTTATTTAACCAAATTACAGCATTTTTATTTGGCATACTTTTAAAATGCTGAAACTGGTATATTGTTTTTACTGACCACTCTTTTTCAACTTTATCCTGCTGGTCATAATTAATAAAAACGCATGGTTTATTAAACATCGCAAAATCAAAAGCCATAGTTGACCCAACATTCACAACTATATCCGAATAAAAAGCAGTGCTTACTAGTAATTGTACATCTTCAATCGATGGATAAACTGCATTCCATTCTTTTGATTTGCTAAAATACCACAATGGAGAAACTTCTTTGATTAAACCTTTATATTCCTTTACAACATCATCAAATCTTCCTGAAAAGTCAACCGGACATCTTCTAAGTAATATTTGATATTCGTTTTGCAAATTAGCTTTTATAAGTTCTTCGGCAATATCTCTCAAATAGTCAGGATCATCGGGAGATGTTTTTGTATCATCGCCAGAAAAACAAATAATCTTTTTATCTGGATCTAAATTATAGGTTTTATAGAAGGTTTCTCTATCAATAATATTCTTCTCATCTTGATAAAACTCAAATTGAGGAGTTCCAGTAACATGAATAGTGTTTACGGGAATTTCAGGATAGTACAATTCTAATTCCTCTTTCATATAATGGGACCAAACAAGATAATTATCAGCTCGTAAAGCCATTCGTGCTTTTGGGAGATTATCCCAAGAATAAATAACTGTATCTGTTTGAATCCCCAAATCAGTGGCAGCTGCAAAGATTGTCGCAGCTTTTAAAGCTCTTTGATGTGAACAAAAAATAGTCAACGGCTCAATCTTTCTTAAAATATCTTTTACCTCATTATAAAAGGAATTTTGACGTATTGCCTTCTGATATTTTTTTTCCAAATTCAAAATACTTGAATATTCCTTAAAAAAGGGTGCCAAAAATTCAATTGATTTATAAAAAATCTTTTTTGAAAATGTCTTTTGATTCCAATTCCAATTAACAAATAGTGTTGAATTTGAAACTTTCCTATCATTATAATAAAGCCTTGAAAGACAAATTAATTCCCTCAAAAACTTTTCTTTAATTGTTTCTTTATAAGTAGGAAGAGTAACTTCATCATCAAGTAATACATTTTTTTTAATTACTTCTATTGTCTCTGTATCAAAATTATGAAACAGGACCAAATCTTCTTTTACTTCATTAAAGACTTTAGTATATAGATAATTTCTAATTCCAACTCCATCAGGAAACAACAGTACAATCTTATTTTTTTCCATTAAAAATTACTTGCTAAAAAAATCTTTTAATATCCTTGCAGTAAATATTCTTGATCCGCTATCAGTCATATGTCCACAGGATGAAAAATATTTATTCTCTATAACGACATTTTCATAATTATAAATTTCTGGATAAGCTTTGTGCACCTTTTCGAAATAATTCATCCCTACAACATTTTCACACATTGGTGTCATTACGGCGATAAAATTAATATGATTAACTTTGCACATATTTTTAATTTCTTCGTAATATTTATTGTGTGGCAAAGGGTTCAAATTGACAATATTGTTTTTCATATTGCCATTTTTATGCTTTTGTAACGGATAATATCCTAAATTATCCATAGCATTTGTTCTCCTGTTAATTGCAGAAGAAAACGCCTCTCTAAAGCCCATTTTACTGTCATATTTAATATATCTATAAAATGGTAAATAATACAATTCCCAAAAAAAATTTTGCTTTTCGAAATGTTCTTTTACAATATCTGAATTATGAATAAAAGGTAAAAACCCAGCCGAAATCCCTTCAGACGGATTTTCGCTGGAAAGACTTAAATCAGCTTCCAAAATAACATTTTTAATGACATATTTTCTTTCCAACATTAATTTCAACATTAAAGAAGCTTCAAATAAATGGCCACTGCTCATACCATAATTAAATGTTTTTAGTCCTTTATCCTGAAACATTTTTGCTATGAAATGATTATTTGCACGTGATGATCCTAAGATAATTACATCGTACTTTTGAGCTTTAGAATTAAAAACAGATTGTATTTTCCCTCTGTTTTTAGCTTGCAGAAAACTCGCAGTAAATAATCCATCTAATACAATTGACACAAGAATTGCAATAAGAATAATTTTACTTATATAAATTAAAAACTGTTTCATTAAAATTGAAAATATATAAATTCTTTATAATCTGAAAAGGTTCCAAAAGCCATGATTGCTACGATTGCTAAAGCTAACTTAAACATATTTTTTTTACCCGAAAGAGGTTCTACTTTTGTTCGATTATTCCATTCTATCAAAACAAAAAGCCCAATCATAAGCAGCAATTCATAACTATAACGCTCATTATCCAAATATTGAAAACTAAAATCGCCATTGGTAACAATACGTTTTAAATACAATACTGCATCTGTAATAGTTTTTGCCCTAAAAAATACCCACGCAATACACGTTAATGAAAAAGTATATAAAATACTTAGTATTACTTTAGTTGAATCAAGATTGAATTTCAACTTGATCAAATCCATATTGTTGCGGTTACTGTTTGACAAAAGCAATGGCAAGAAATAAACAGCATTTATAAATCCCCAGACAATATAAGTCCAATTGGCACCATGCCAAAATCCGCTGACTACAAAAATGATAAATGTATTTCTAATTTTCATCCAAATCCCTCCTTTGCTTCCTCCCAGCGGAATATACAAATAATCGCGAAACCAGGACGAAAGCGAAATATGCCATCGACGCCAAAACTCTGCTATATCTCTTGAAAAATAGGGATAATTGAAGTTTCGTAATAAATCTAAACCAAACAATTTTGAGACTCCAAGTGCAATATCTGAATATCCTGAAAAGTCTCCATAAATTTGAAAAGCAAAATATATGGCCCCTAAAATAAGCGAGAAAGAATTCATTGAAGTATAATTGTCAAAAATGGCGTTGGCATAAGGAGCACAAGTATCTGCTATAACAACTTTTTTAACCAATCCCCAAACAATTTGACAAATACCTTCTTTTGCTTTTTCTAAATCAAATTCTCGTTTTACTTTTATTTCCGGCAATAAATGGGTTGCTCTTTCGATTGGCCCAGCCACTAAAAGTGGAAAATAACTTACAAATAGAGAATAATCGACAAAATTATGCTCCGCTTTTATTCGCTTATAATAAATATCAATTACATATGATAATCCATGAAAAGTATAAAAGGAAATTCCAACTGGAAGAATTACATTCAGTAAAATTGGACTTCCCTTTACTCCAACTGAATTTAATAATTCTGAAAAAGAAGAGGCAAAGAAATTATAATATTTAAAGATTCCTAAAAAGCCTAAATTGACCAAAATACTTAACCAAAACCAAAATTTTCGACTTTTTTCTGATTTTCCTTTTTCTATTTGGATCCCCGTATAATAATCTAAAAAAGTAGAGAAAACCAAGAGAAACAAAAACCTCCAATCCCAACAAGAATAGAAATAATAACTTGCAATTATAAGTAAAGCATTTTGCGTGCTTTTGGTTTTATTGAAAACAAACCAATACAAGAAAAAAACGATTGGTAAAAAAACAGCAAAAGCTATTGAATTAAAAAACATAAGTGTTTACAGTGGTATTAGAAAGGGGATATTATATATCTCTAAATTGTTTTTGGTGATTCAGCTGCCAAATATCGTTTTTCTTTAGTGATTTTAAAAACAATTCGTTACTATTTCCTTCTCCAAAGTCATTATCTGAAACCTGAACTTTGTGAGAACCTATTTTAGAAAGTGCCTCAAGAATGGCTTTTTCTGAATAATTGACATTGATAATATCTGCATGAATGGCTCTGTTTTGTTGGCGGGTTCCTATATTTATAATTGGTATTCCATAGTAAGGAGCTTCGCGAATTCCTGCACTGCTGTTGCCAATTATAAATTGACTGTTCTTTAATAATGTTAGAAAATATTCGAATCGCAATGATGGGAAAATTCTGAATCTTGTATTTCCTTCTAATCTTTTAAACTCGTCAATTATGAATTGACTTCCCAAATCATTGTTTGGAAAAATAACAATGTAATTACGATTATCTTTTAATAGACAGTCAACAAAGGTAATGACATATTCTTTCATTGAATTAAATTCTGTCGTAACAGGATGAAACATTACTAATGCATAATGATCAAACGGAATTTCATAATATTTTTTTGTTGTTTCGAGAGAAGGCAGATTGTTAGAAAACATAATGTCTATATCTGGAGAACCAATGGTAAAAATAGATTCTTTTACTTCTCCCATTTGCAATAACCTTTTTGCGGCTTGCTTATTTGACGTAAAATGTACGTGACTTAGTTTACTCACACTATGACGAATTAATTCATCTACTGTTCCTGAAACTTCGCCGCCTTCAATGTGAGCAACCAAAATATTGTTTAAAGATCCTACTATGGCACCGGCAAGTGTTTCTACTCTGTCTCCATGTACTACAATCATGCTGGGTTTTATAGTTTTGCAATAATTTGACAAACCTTCAATAGTTTTGGCCAATGTCAAATCCATAGTAGTTTCGTGTGTATGATTTTTGAAAGTAAAAACGTTTTTAAAATTGCAACGCTCTATTTCAATCAATGTATAGCCATAAATTTCCTGTAGATGCATTCCTGTAACAAAAACAAAAGCTTCAAAATCCTGTTGTTCTTCAAGAGTTTGAATTAGTGATTTTATTTTTCCGAAATCGGCACGAGTACCGGTAAGGAATAATATATTCTTTTTAGGATTACTCAAAATCAATAAAATCTAATTGTTCGTCATTTTCAATATCTCTAGCAGCAGTTTTACCAATTAAATCATTAAAGTGTTCTGCTAAAATTTTACCAGTTCCGGGACGTTTAACCCAAATATTTTCTTTAGATAAAATCTCCCCTTTTTTAATTAGTTTAATAGCACAAACGGTAGCAAAAGCAAAATCAATCGTAACTTGTTCTTCAAGAGCAGGTTTTTTAGTTCCTCCTCGCATCAAAGCAATTTCTGCACTTGAAACTATTAATTCCTGACAAGCTTTTTCATCCATACTGCAAATGATATCCGGGCCAGTACGTTGCATATGATCTGTAAAATGTCTTTCTAAAATACTTGCTCCAAGAGCTACAGCACCTAAACAAGCATTATTATTTAAAGTATGATCACTTAATCCAAATACTTTATCCGGAAAAGCCTCGTGAAGTTCGACCATTGCACCAAAACGAACTAAATGAATTGGCGTTGGGTATAAATTTGTTGTGTGTAATAACGCAACAGAAATGTTATGTTTATCAAAAATTGCAACCGCTTTTTGAATACTTTCTATTGTATTCATCCCTGTACTTAAAATTACTGGTTTTCCAAATGAAGCAATGTGTTCTAACAATGGATAATTATTACATTCTCCCGAACCAATTTTATAGGCCGGAATATCAAATTTCTTCAGTCTTTCGGCAGCTGCTCTTGAAAATGGGGTTGAAATAAAAATCATGCCTTTGCTTTCTACATAATTTTTTAGTTCTAACTCTTGAGATTCATTTAGCGAGCATCTTTCCATAATTTCATAAATAGAAACATCTGCATTTCCGGGAATTACTTTTTTTGCTGCACCAGACATTTCGTCTTCTACAATATGTGTTTGATGTTTTACTACCTCAACTCCAGCACGATATGCTGCATCAACCATTTCTTTTGCTACTTCTAAAGAGCCTTCGTGATTGATTCCAATTTCGGCAATAACTAATGGTGGAAAATCTGATCCAATTTTACGACCTGCAATTTCTATGTATGGATTCATTGTTTTTAAAATTTAGGATTTACTGTTTTTGATAAAGATATTTCGCATAATCTAAATCTTCTGGAGTATCTATATCAACTTGTGCAAAAATATGATTTACTTCAAATGGAAAAGCATTTTCTGAAATAATAATATTATCCAAAATTAAAGATGCTTTTGTAATGTAAAGCAAACCATTTTCATAAAAAAGCGGCTCTAAATCCTGGCTTCTTTGACCAATAGAATAATTAAAAGGTTGAAATTTATTATCGATTATTTTTCCAAGTTTATGATAATTTCTAGAAACAGTAAACAGACTATCATAATTTGCTTGCTTATATATTTCAAATGTTTTTTTTAATAAATCTTTTGGACGCAACGGATTGGTAGGTTGCAATAAAAGAACATTTTCAATCTCTGATTCAACCACTTCTAAGACGTGCTTCAAGGCAGAAACAGTTGGCTCCAAATCTCCTGAAATTGCAATTGGTCGATCGATAACTTTGGCTCCAAATTCCAATGCTATTTTTTTTACTTCCTTATTATCAGTAGAAACATAAATATCATCTATTATTGTACTATTCTCCTGTGCATACAAAATTGAATGTGCCAGCAAAGGAAATTCTCCCAACATTTGTATATTTTTTTGGGGAATGCGCTTTGAACCTCCTCTGGCGGGGATTATAGCAATTGTTTTACTCATAAATACTTTTCTTATTTTGATAATCTTTAAAAAATAATGGTTTTATTTTTTCTAATTCCTGGTCCGAAAGATTCCACCAAGCTAAATCCTCAATTTCTTTAATAATTGAATCCGAAAACCTTTTATTAATTGATTTAGCAGGAACTCCCGCAACAATATTGTAAGCAGGAACATCTTTGGTAACTACAGAACCCGCTGCTAAAATTGCTCCATTTCCAATATTAACATTACCAACGATAATTACATTATGTCCAATCCAGACATCATGACCGATTATTATTTCATTTTTTTCTTTAAATTTATTCAACTCTCCTTTAAATAAATTTGTGTTAATATATGTTGTTAAGTAGTGTACTGGGTGGTTTGTTGCATGCATTGCGACATCTGCTCCAATTTGACAATACTTTCCAATAGTAATATTTCCTCCTAATATATTATTATATCCTAAAGTTGTCCCATATCCAATGCTAATTTTTCCTGAAAAATTGCAACGGTCCGGCACTGCATTTTTTCCCTCAAAAGCAACATTCTGTAATCCCCTTGAAAAACCCGAAAGTATAACTTTGTCCGTTTTCAAAGTAGTATTCAAAAAATAATATAAAACCTTCTTTACAAACAGTCTCATCTTTATAAACATGCTAATAATTTTTTGAAGCTTCTTTGCTAAGCCCTTTATATTGTAAAAACCAAGTCCAAATGTTTTTTTTACGTAAAACTCGCATAAAAATCTTCGATTTAATAAAATTCACAAACCTGAAACTTTTTATTTCTTCTAAAACTGGAAATTCTATAGTTAACTTACTTTCATCTTTTAAAGCAGTAACCTTCTCAGACATCCAGGGCTCTATAACATTTCCCATATGATATGCTAAATTATCCTCCGTCGATAGCCTCCAATATCCTTGATCTTCAACTGGTTTATCCAAAAAATCTCCTTCACTGTTTCCTCCCATGCTAAAATTAGAATAGCGTTCTTTTAAGCTATTAAAAATTGCCCCTCTATAACTGGTTACAAAATGTCCCGCTCCTATTACAGCTCTGGTTTTATTGTTAGAAATAGTAAGATTATAAGATAAATGATACTCGTTATAAAAATTAGGATCACCAATGCTTTCTGCAAAATTTAGCATCGCTTCACGATTTTTTATCGGACTAAATTGTAATCTTTTAGAGAAAAAATTCTCAAATAATACCGAATAAGTATACTGTTTTAAAACCTTCGAAGAGGGAGTTGGACACACTGCACCTGTTTTCGGAAAAGCTTTGAAGAGATTATATGTTTCCTTCTGCCAATCATTCAAAAACAAGACATCAGCATCGGTAATTGTAATCATTTTAAACTTATGGCCTGAAATTCCTTTTAAGATTGCATTTAGTTTACCAATATTATCCGTGTGAATTAGTTCGTGTATATCGCCTTGATTATACAGTTTATTTAAATAATTTTGAATCTCACTACTGCTTCCATTATTTACAATTGATATGAAAGTTTTCGAATGGCTAGTTTTAAACAATGATTCAAGAGAATATTGCAATATAGTGAAGCTATCTTTAAAATAACCATGATTATGAGGTATATAAACAGGGACTATTATCTGATGATAACAATCATTAGTCTCTTGCAATTTATCTTTATTTGGATTAAATCCTACTCTCACTTTATGTATTAAAATAATTTTTTAAACAATATACTGGTCTAAAATAAAAATCGATTTTGTTTATAACAATTGGCTTTAACAAAAATATCTGATTCCATGTTTTTATTGCGCTCTTCAATAATTTTAATGCAATTTTATACAAAACAAAAGGATTCTTAATACCCATTTGTTTAAAATTCAAATACATCTTTTTTTCAATACCAATATACTTTTCACGTTGAACTGAAAGTCTCTCCTCATTTGCATATTGCCGATAAAAAGCTAATGGCTCATTAATATACAATAACTTATGTCTGAAAAACATACGTTGATAAAAGTCGATATCTTCCCCTACTTTTATACTTTCATCAAACATTAAATCTTTCTGAAATACTTTTCTTCGGATCAAAGGAGTTGGAGATTTAACAACCCAACATCCCAATGCGTTCCAAAATACATACCCAGATCTTTTATGTATTTTATTTTGAGCGGCGCCAATTATCTCTCCAGTAGGTTTTCCGTTTTCATCAACAACTTTTGCAGAGGAGTGAACACAATCTATGGAAGAATTTTCAACTAAAACTTTTACCTGTTTTTCAATTTTTGAGCTTTCCCAAAAATCGTCATCATCTAAAAAAGCAATAAACTCACCTTTAGCCAGAGCAATTCCATAGTTTCTGGCAGAGGATAGTCCTCCATTTT
The DNA here is from genome assembly GCF_963422545.1 of uncultured Flavobacterium sp. Taxonomy (NCBI): domain Bacteria; kingdom Pseudomonadati; phylum Bacteroidota; class Flavobacteriia; order Flavobacteriales; family Flavobacteriaceae; genus Flavobacterium; species uncultured Flavobacterium sp. The sequence continues at coordinate 89,451 of NZ_OY730231.1, read as the reverse complement.
TTTTTCCGAAATAATTACAATTTGGATATTTTGCACATATGGATTGTGCATAATTAACATTTGAACCATCATCAATCACTAATACTTCTAAATCTGAATATGATTGATTAATTACACTTAAAATAGCTTGTTCAAGGTACTTTTCGCGATTATAAGTTGGAATAATAACACTAACTAATGGATACGACATACTCTCTTAATTCTATTTTGAATGCGTTTGAAAATTCCTGAAATCGTTTCCCTTTTAACCTGATTCAGTTCACTCTGCAAACAAAGCATTCTTTTATAATCTTCATAATACAGTCCATAATATTCTTGAAACATACCCTCATTTTCTAAAAAACTGTTTTTCTTTATGCAAAGGATCATTACTAACACCTGATAAATCAAAAACAGTCAATGGATAACTAATGTGTTTAAAAACAAACTGATTACTCAAAAAACATTTGATATAAAAAGCTCTGTCTGCAACAATTTTATATCTTTCATCATAAAAACCCATTATATCAAAAACTTCTCTCTTAAAAAATGTGCTTTGATGTGGCAGAGAAGTACGAATAAAAAATAACGGACTTAAATTATCAGGATATACTTTTCCTCCTATTTCAAATTTATAATCGCCATAAATAATATCTCCTTGAAAATCCTGATGCTCAATAAACTTTTTCAAAGCATTAGAGCCATTTAGAGTATCACCGCTATTCAAAAACAACAAATATTCTCCATTTGCTTTTGCAATTCCTTTGTTCATTGCACTATAAATACCATTATCGGGTTCGCTTACCCAATAATCGATTTTATTACTTTGGCTTTCAATATAAACAACACTTTCATCAGTTGACCCTCCATCTATAATTAAATACTCAAAATCCTGATACGTTTGAGAAATAACAGATTGTATGGTTGATTCTAGACCTTTGTCATTATTATAATTTATGGTAATGATAGAGAGTAATAACTTCATCATTTTTCTACTTTGTTTTTATTTAAAACTTTTTCATACAATGAAATATAACTATCGGCTTGTCTCTTTAAACTAAAATTTTCCTCAGCATATTTTCTGACTATCAAATCTTTATAATTATTTTTTGTTTGATAAAATTTATCTATAGCTTTTGCTAAGGATTGTGCTGTCATATCTTCAGCTAAAACACCTGTAATACTATCTACTGTATGTTCTGCAATTCCGCCAATAGCAAACCCAACTATAGGAGTCCCACAGGCAAAGGATTCTAACATCACATTTGGCAAATTATCTTCTCTGCTTGGCAAAATAAAAACATCTGCCATACCATAACATTCCGCCATTTCCAATGGTGAATTTATTTCTCCCAAAGCTATAATTTTCAAATCACCATCATGAAGGATTTCCCCTTTACCAATTGCAAGAACAGTTACTTTTAGGTTCTTTAAGTGCAATAAAGCTTCTGTTAATAAATCAAATCCTTTTCTATAATTTTTCAGACTGTCTGACACAAAAAGAACAACAAATTCATAGCTTTCAATACCTCGCCTTTTTCTTAATTTCTCCTTATCCTGTATTTTAAAAAGTTCTAAATCAATAGCATTTGGTATATACTCCTCATTAAAACCAATAAATACATTACTTTTTTTTGCTTCTTTCAATAACCACTTAGAAGGAGAAACTATCGCTCCGTTTTTGATCGATCGTATCGCTTTTCTTTTTATTTTCTTCATTTCGAAATCAAAATCAGCACCAATCTTAGAATTTCGCAACTCATCATTCTTATAATGAAACAATCCTTGAAAAGGATTCATATCGTGTAAAGTCCAGACTATAGGTTTTTGACATTTTGCAAAAAAACTGCTATAATCGAGTATTCCGCCTGTCCAATGTAAATTAATAATATCAGCTTCTTGAACCAATGGATGCTTGTGAAGTTTATAGATACTGAAAGGCAAAGTCGCCATTTCAAATTCCATATTTTCTTTTAAACTATTAAATCGTTGAACTGATTTTTGAAATCTTGTAAAAGGAAAATGTTTTTGAAATTTAATTCGCATTTTTTTTAAAAACGCAGGCTTCTTATATTTAAAAAAATCATCTACAATAATTACATTATTGAAATTTATCGCGAGATTAGCAGACAAATAACCCGAAAACACTCCTTGTGTGCACAAGGCTTCGTGCAATCGTAAAGCAGCTATTCCTGCTCCTCCTTTACAAGAAGTTGTAATGTGAAGTACCTTCATTAATACCTGATTTTTGATTTTAGTAAATGATATATTTTTCTTGAAAACTCTTTTGCATAACGTTTAAAATAACCAAAAGAATAATTATAAAAAATAAAATCTACTGCCACTTCTTTTAAATTTTTAAATAACTGTAAGACATCTAATTCTGTGTGTTTTACCCAGGAATGATCCCATAAATGTACTGCATAAGTTTCTGCTTGAATAAATGAAGTATAATCCTCCATTCTTTTCTCGTACGGCAGTGGATAAAAATAGAAAACATCAAAGATAACTTCTCCTTCAACTATGCTTTGTTTATTAATGATCGAACTGAAAACATGTGTGATTACTGGTGGCGAAAAAACGTTGAATTCATTTGTATTATAAAATTCAAGCATTTTTTTCAAAAAACGATGATTAGGTATAGCGCCATAAAGACCAAAAGCTACTCTATTTTTTACTTCTTCCCCTGTAAAAAAGAAACATCTCAATAAAGCATCAATCGGTTTTAACAAAAGCATATCAGTATCCAAATAAATACCGCCTTGTTCATAAAGAACTTTTGTTCTAATATAGTCAGCGACAAAAGCATATCTTTTTTTGCGTAGAGCATTTCTATAAAATGCGTTCGAATATTTTCTACTATTTGTTTCGTTCCACTCCACAATTTCAAAATCAGGACAATGCAATTTCCATGAAACTAAACAGTCTTCAAACACTTTCGATTTTGGATTATCTCCAAACCAACAATAATGTAGCTTTTTCGGAATCATTTTACTAAGAAATAGATTCTGTATTCTTTTTGGGAATAAGAAATAAATAAACTCGAAAAAAAACAGAAACTATTTTTTTACCAAATTTTCTAGTCTCAATTTCCTGTAGCATTTTATAACGATTTTGCTTCAAAAGTAGTTCTCTCTGTTGTAAATTATCCATATCTTGCTTATAAACTCCAAAATATTTTGAGATTACTTGATTTCTCTCAAATCTGTCATCATAAATAGAACTAAAACCTCCTAATTCAAAAATCGATAACACTCCTGCTTTTTTAGAATAGGTACAGTAATATCTGAAAAGCGCCACCATCATAAATTTCCAATCAGAAACAATTCTTAAATTTTCATCATATAGACCCGCACGATTGAAAAGCTTTTTTTTTATAAAAGTGGAAGCATGAGGTAAATAACCAAAATACATGTATGAAAAATTTATATCACTTGGAGGTGATGTTAAGTAAAAAACCGAATCTCCTACAACTTTTTGATCAAAAACTATAAGATCAGAATTATCAAATTGTGACACAGCGTGACCTAGGGCATCCTCATTATCTAGAATATCACCACTATTCAAAAACAACAAATACTCTCCAGCCGCTTTCTTAATTCCCTTGTTCATAGCATTGTAAATACCATTGTCCGGTTCGCTAACCCAATAATCTATATGCTCCAATTTGCTTTCTATATAGCCAGCACTCCCATCTGTAGACCCCCCATCAATAATAATATATTCAAATTCCTGCCAGGTTTGATTGATAACACTCTCTACTGTTCTTTTCAGTCCTGCGAGATTGTTGTAATTAATAGTGATGATTGATATCATTTATTTAATTTTAGTAAAACAGGAGGAATAAATTGTTTAATAAAATTTTTTATTTTTTTATTTCTAATTTTTGTCTTATTCTTTTGTTGATACTCCTTTAACAAATTCTCTAAATATTCTTCTTTAAGAATAGAGTAATGTGATTTAACACTCGAAAATAATGAAAAATTATTAAAACTTATCTTCTCCATATATTCATTATACAACGCGACTAAATGATTATTTGATTTAATTTCAAATCTATTATATCCTTTCGTAAAAGAAAAAATATCTTCAAAATTAAAATTGCTAAAATGCAGAAATATTAACAAATCCTGATTTTCAAACATTCGCTCAGATATTAATTGTCTTTCATGAAAATTCCAAGGACCATAATTAACTCCATAATCTTTGATAACTTTAACTTTTTTAAAAAAAATAGGCACGTGATTTATCCATAATTGATCTACAAATAATCCCAAATGAACTTTATCATAACATGCATTATATGTTTTATCTTCCCACCAACTCAAGAAATCATCAACTTGTTTAGTTTTCTTTAATCCAATAAATCCTAGATTATAAATTCCAAAATTTAGAAATAAGTTTTCTGAGGGAATTTTATCATCAAAAGGGATTGGCTTTAAAATATGAGGTGTAATAAGAATTTCATCATTTGCAAAATAACTTTCAATTTTTTCTAGTGAATCATAAATACAGATATCTGGATCTAAATAAAACAGAAAATCAGATTGATATTTATTAAACAAAAATCGAATTACAAAAGGTTTAATATAAGTGTTCAGTTCAATAATGTTATAATTATTAACCAATTCATTAAATCCTTTAACATTAATACTATCAATTTCTATAATCTCAAAATTTTTAAAAATTGAATAATCAATTTTATCTGAAAATTTATCACATAGAATAATAGCAAATTTATAACCCGCATTATGTTTTAACAATGTATCACCTAAAACCTTAGCCTGAGCTAAATAATTATTAGAGCAAATAGTAAAGGCTAATTTCATTTTATTATTTTAAAATTATTGAAATTTTGTCAGTTATCAAATACGGAGAAATACAATTTTAAAATTTATTTAAAGTAGTCGTTGCTTTATTTTTTTTAATAAAATTTTTATAATAGTTTTCAATGATTTATGATTAATTATAAAATCATTTGAATTGTATTTTGAGCAAAAACTCGCATCAAAACTATTTAACAATAAAACATTCCGATCTAAAATTATTTTTTTTAAACTTTCTTCTTTCAAATAAGATAATAAACAAGAGTATTGCTTGCCAATCATAACTAGTTTATTGGTAATAGATTCGACAGAATAGACTCCAACACCATATCTGTAAACTACCATTTTGTCCTCAAAATATTTTAATTTTCCGTTTTCAGCAAGCATCATATACAAAAAATAATCTCCAATAGGACTTTGTTCAAACTCAAAAGGAAACTGATTAATTATATTTCTAAAAACAACAGAAGGTGTATGTATATAATTCCCTAATCGAGCCAGAGTTTCTATAGTTTCATAATTTTCAGGTACTTTGGTAATAAAGTCATCCACAATTTCACCATTAGTTTTTAAAATATCTACTTGATGAAAGCACAATACATAGTCAGGATTTACCTCCAAAAAATTAACTTGTTTTTGAAGTTTAAGCGAATCCGTCCAGTAATCATCTCCTTCGCAAAGAGCAACATATTTTCCATTACATTTTTTTAATGCATCAATAAAATTAGGCATCATCCCTATATTTTTTTCATGCTTATAATATTTAATGCATGAAGCTTTTGGGTGATTTGATAAAATGTCATGAATGATTTTATCGGTTTGATCAGGAGAACAATCATTTGATAAAACAAGTTCTATCTCGAAATCACATTCTTGCATTAAAACCCCCTCTATGGCTTCACGAATGTATTTTTCGTGACCATATGTAATCATGCAAACACTAACTTTCAAATTTTGCTGCATTGTTAAAATTGTAATGGTATTAACTCTTTTATCATTTTTGCTGGTATTCCAACTGCAACACAATTATCAGGTATGTCTTTTGTAACTACAGAACCAGCACCAATTATAACATTCTTACCAATTATCACATCTGGCAATATTGTTACATTAGCTCCAATCTTAGAATACGAACCCACTATACACCTTCCTAACAAAGTTGCACTTGGAGAAATTTCTACAAAATCACCAATTTTAGAATCATGTGTTACTATTGAATTATAATAAATAATGCATCCCATTCCTATTTTTGAACTGTTTGAAACAGAAGCGCCTGAAAGTATATTAGTTCCCTCGCCTATTTCAATATCGTATGAACCTATATTTGCTAAAGGACTAATAGTAGAAGTAAATAATCCTCCGAGTGAAATAAATTTATCATATAACTTTTTCCTCAAAATAGGATTGCCAATCCCAATTGTAAATCGATTATCTGTTGCTTCAAAATAAGCTGAAACTTCTTGAGATGTCTTTAATATTGGAAATTTATCTAATAAGTTCTCTTTTATATCATCATTAACATCGTCAAAAAAAAACAAATTTTCCAATTGATTCAACTGATGCAGAACCTCTAAAACTTCTTTTGCAAATCCTTTCGCTCCAACAATTAACATATACTCTTTTTTATTAAAGTAACAACTTTAGTCAAATCTTCTGCAGATAAACCAACATACAAAGGCAAACACAAAATTCGAGAGGCAATACTTTCAGAAATTGGCATTGACATTCCATTGGTGTATTTTATTGTATTCAAAGAAGGATAAAAATAACGTCTTGGAAAAATTTGATTTTCATTTAATTCTTTTTGAACTTTGAGTAATTTTTCTTCACTGTCAAAAATCAAAGGATAATAGCTATAATTCCATTCCGTATTCTCTCTTATTTTTAAGCCTTGTAATTTTGAAAAATCAAGTTGATCATTATAAAAGTCAACTACTTTTTTTCTCTCTCTAATTATTTGATCCATATAATGCAAAACGGCCAAACCCATTGCTGCCTGCAGCTCAGATATCTTTCCGTTTATACCCAAACCATGAAATGCTAACGGACCATTGTGTCCAAAATTATGACTGTAGAATAATTGGTGCTGCAAATCAGTATTATTAGCAAACATAGAACCACCCTCACCAGTATGAAACAATTTTGTAGCATGAAAACTGCAGGTACTTACATCTCCATAATCAAAAATTGAGTTGCCATTGTATTTTACACCAAAACAATGTGCGGCATCATAAATAACCTTCAAATCATATTTTTTTGCAATTGTTTCTAATGCAGTAATATCACATGGATTACCAAAAACATGAGTTGCCAAGATTGCTGTTGTTTTATCTGTAATGGCAGCTTCTATTTTAGTTTCATCAATTGTTAGATATTCAGGATGAATATCTACGAAAACCGGAGTGCAATTTTCCCAGATTATTGCGGCTGTTGTAGCTACATAACTAAACGGTGTAGTTATAATTTCGCCCTGACCTCCTAATAATTTCAAAGCAATTTGTAATGGTACAGTACCATTATTAGTAATTATGATATTAGAAACAGATAAATATTCTTTTAATCTTTCTTCTAACTCCAAAACTAATTCTCCACGATTAGTCAACCATTCATTATCCCATGCGCGCTGCACCTGTTTGTTGTATTCTTCTATAGGCGGAAGAAAAGTTTTGGTCACGTTTATCATTTTATTTTATTTTAATTTCTTCAGAGAGCAGCTTTATTCTAGGATTCATCTGATAATCATTAGAATAAATTTCTAAAAATTTACTTCTGCCTTTTTGTGATATGTCAATTAACTTTTCAGGATTTTCTATCAAGTCAATTATTTCGTTCTCAATTGAAGAAACATCACCATTTGTAATAATAATTTCTTTTCCGCTATCAAAAACTGTATTTTGGTTCAAGTTGTCAGTAACAATTGCAACAACGTTATTTAAAACAGCCTCTATTACAGTACCTAGAGGAAAACCATCAAACGCTCCTTTTCCATACAAAAAAGGTTTATTTGGAGATATAATGACATCCATTTGCTGATAAATCGCGGCTAAATCGTCAAACTTTTGATAACCGTAAAATTTAATTTTTCCATCTAAAAGCGTAACATCTATTTCTTCTTTATCAAAACCACCAATAACATGAAAACGAACGAAATCGTATTTTTGAGTCAAACTATGTGCTAATTCAACAAATACGTCATAACCTTTATCTAATCCTTTCGGCATATATTTAGCTGCGCAAAATACAATGTCAAAGGTTTCTTTATTAGGATATTTTTTTTCAGATGATACATTTGTATTTAATGAAAGCTGTGGCACCACACATCCAAAAACATATTCTATTTTATTTGCTTCACAAAAATTATTTTTAATCAAATACTCCTTGGTAAACAATTGTGTTACAATAACTTTTCTAAATTGAGGTGATGCAAGTACTCTATGCAGTTTTTGATCGCTTATCAAATCTTCTACTTGAAATCCACCTCCGGGATAAAGGGTAAATATAAATGGTATTTTATATTTTTCTAACCAATCTAAATTGTGAAATATATTAGTCAAAAAAACACAATAAAAAAGTTTAGTATTAATATTTACAAACTTATTTTCTTGTAAAAATTTATTTTTCAGCTTTGGAAATTTAGCAATTAGTTCCGCAATATGAGTTTTGTGAATTTTTACATCGGTTTTTAATGCCGGGTAAGATAACGGTTCAACAAAAATTTTAGATTCTTTGAAGTAGTTTAGTAAAGTTTTAAACTCTTCGTAACGAAAACCAGAAATTGGATGCGGAAAAATATCGTCATAAATAAATAAATCATTCTTATATAGGCTTTTCACAAACCTTTGTTTCGAAAAAAAAGTTTTTATCTTTTTTGTGGTCTTTCTTCTAAACTTGTAAAATATCATTTTTTTGTATATGGATTTAGACTTCTGAATTTGACCAATCAAAATAAGGCCTTAATGATCCACTCCAAATATCAAAAAAATCGCCCCTTTTACTACCTTTTTCCTGAAACTCAACAGATACAACTTTTTCTAAGTTTACAATTAATTCAAAGTTATTTCCAATTAACAAAACACTAAAAAAATATTTGCCCGTATTAAAAGTATTTTTATTTAGTTTGCAAACACTTTTAAAAATCCCTTTTCTAAGTTTGACTCTATTTAAGTTTGGAGAAGCAATTAAATAATTATCCTTATCATCATATATCGATATTGACACATTTAGAACTTGCTGTTCAATAAAATTTTCAAAAACTACTTCAACAAAAACATCTTCTTCAATATAATTAAATTCGTTTTCGGAAAATACATTAATAGACTTAACAATCGCCTTTTCATTACCTGGCGCTTCCGAAGATGACCAAGAAATTTCTGACTCTGTTAATTCATCTTGAAAATTATATAAATCCAATGCTTGTTCTATTGAGCCATTGTATTTTACTAATCCATTTTCCAGAACTATTCCTCTAGTACACAAACTTCGCACTGCCGCCATATTATGACTCACAAACAAAACAGTTCTCCCTTCACCTTTTGAGATATCCTGCATCTTACCAATTGCCTTTTTCTGAAATTCTGCATCACCAACTGCTAAAACCTCATCGATAACCAAAATTTCAGGCTCTAAAAATGCTGCTACAGCAAAAGCCAAACGAACGGTCATTCCTGAGCTATATCTTTTTACAGGGGTATCGATATAACGTTCACAACCCGAGAAATCAATAATTTCATCTAATTTTGAGGCAATTTCTTTTTTGGTCATTCCTAGAATAGCGCCATTTAAAAAGATGTTTTCTCGTCCTGTCATTTCACCATGAAAACCAGTACCTACTTCAAGAAGCGAAGCAATTCTTCCACGTGATTTAATACTTCCGGTGGTTGGGGCAGTAACTTTAGAAAGGATTTTTAATAACGTCGATTTTCCTGCACCGTTTTTACCAATTATCCCTAAAACTTCCCCACGTTCAACTTCAAAATTAATATCCTGTAAAGCCCAGACATAATCAGAAGTTCCTTTGGTGGAACGATCATTTACGTCACCAATTTTTAAATATGGGTTTTCTTTCCCACGTACTTGATGCCACCATCGGTTTAAATCATGACTCAATGTACCTGTACCTACTTGACCTAAACGATATTGTTTAGAAATGTTTTCGGCTTTTAATATAATATCTTTTTTCAATTGTAAATTGTAAGTTTTGAATTGTATTTGCTCTCTAAAAATTAACTAAACAGTATCTATAAAACTCTTTTCTGTTTTATTAAAAACTAAAAGACCAATAAAGAATATGGCAATCGTTATTCCTAAAGTATAAACTAATCCCAAAACCGAAATTTCACCTACGCTTAAAAGCATATATCTACTTGTTTCAATCACGTAAGCCAAAGGATTATAATCGACTATCCAACCATACTTTGGTATTTTTTCTTTAATCAGCTCCATAGGATACATAACTGCCGACAAATACATCAGCAACTGTATTCCGAAACCAATTAAATTGCTAAAATCTCTATATTTAGTTACCATCGAAGAAATTAACATTCCCAATCCTAGACCTAAAATTCCCATGATAACAATTAAAACAGGAAAAAACAAGATTGAACTATTGATAGATAGATTGGCACCATTAAAATAATAAAAAATATAAAAAACGATAAAAATCAAAAATTGAATTACAAATTTAATCAAAGTAGAAATTACGACTGATAAGGGAGTAATAATTCTAGGAAAGTAAACCTTTCCAAATATTCCCGCATTAGCTTTAAACGTATCCGAAGTACCATTTAAACAAGCTGTAAAATAATTCCAGACTGTAATACCAGCCAAATTAAATAAAAATGGAGGGACTGTACCTGTATTAATCCCTGCAACATTATTAAAAATTATAGTAAAGGTTACCGAAGTAAACAATGGTTGAATTAAATACCATAATGGCCCTAAAACAGTTTGTTTATAGACTGTAATTACATCTCGTTTTACAAAAAGAAATAGTAAATCTCTATATTGCCAAACTTCTTTTAAGTTTAACGAGAAGAATTTATTTTTTGGTGTTATCTCAAACAACCAAGCATTCGAATTATCAGTGGTATTCATTTTTTATTTTTTGTAATTCTATACAAGTATATTTTTTAAATAATGTTTCAAATTAAAAATCATTTTATAAGAAACTTTCCTAAACCAACAATTAACAAGATTTTTATTAACTCAAAAACAGTTTAGAAACAACAAAAGGCATTTTTTTAAAACACCTTTTGTTACTATTCTCGAGGAAATAAATTTAATTCTGTATAGATCATTTATCTAAAACTTCAAAAGTAGAATTCATGCTCTTGAACTCAGGGACTATTTTTTTCATCTTCGTTACAATATCTTCATTATCATAAAAATCTGCAATTCCAATAAGTTCATCAATCTCAATATGTAAATTTTCATACTCATCTTGTATTTCCTGCGCAATCATAATTTTATTATGATATGTTGGCAATGTTTTAGAAGTATCATTTAATAATTCTTCATATAATTTTTCACCTGGCCTTAATCCAACTATCTTAATTTTGATTTCTTTATCCGGAATAAATCCAGCAAGTTTTATCATTTTTTTCGCTAAATCGATTATTCTAACAGGCTTACCCATGTCAAATATATAAATTTCTCCACCATTACCCATTGCTCCAGCTTCTAAGACCAACTGACAAGCTTCCGGAATAGTCATGAAATAACGAATAATATCTTGATGTGTAATTGTGACCGGGCCACCTTCGGCAATTTGTTTAGTAAACAAAGGTACAACTGATCCGTTTGACCCCAATACATTTCCAAAACGTGTTGTAATGAATTTAGTTACTCTTTCAGTATTTTCTTTTTGATTCTTCAAGAATAAAGATTGAACATATTTCTCAGCTATTCGCTTACTCGCTCCCATGACATTACTAGGATTAACCGCTTTATCAGTAGATACCATCACAAATTTCTTGACATGATATTTACAAGATAAATCAGCTAAGTTCTTAGTGCCTTTTATATTTGTTTGAATTGCCTGCGACGGATTCTCTTCCATCAAAGGAACGTGTTTATAAGCCGCAGCATGAAAAACAACATGAGGACTGTAATTTTTGAAAACTTTTTCTAGCGCTTTTTTACTTCTTACATCTGCAATCACTGCAACGATTTTTGATTCAGAACCAAATGTTAAAGTTTCCAAACATAAATTATGAAGAGGTGTCTCTGCGTGATCTAAAATAATGACCATTTTGGGATTAAAGCCCAATACTTGTCTTACTATTTCACTACCAATTGATCCGGCAGCACCTGTAATAAGAACTGTTTTATCTTTTAATTGTTTTGAAATTGATTTACTATCCAGAACAATTGGTTTTCTTTCTAATAAATCTTCAATTTGAATGTTTTTTACTTTTTGAGATATTTCTTTTTGATTTTCCCAATCTGATATCAATGGAACGGTATATACTCTATAGTTAAATTCTAAGCATTGATCAACGATAATTAATTGCTCTTCTTTTGACAGACTTTTATCTGCTATAATTACACTTTCTGCAGCTACAGAACGCATCAAAGCTGGCAATTTCTTTCTTAAAATCAAAATTGGCAAATCTAACATTCGCTTAGATGCATTCTGATTATTTTTATCTACAAAACCCACAATTTTAAATCTTGAAGGGGTTTCGAACTTCAGTGCATTAGCAACCGAAATAGCATTAGCATCTGTTCCATAGATAACGGTTCTTATTAACTTCGAATTTGTTTTTTCTGAAAAATATAATTCAAAAGTTTGTTTTACTATAACACGATACAAAAACAATCCACAAAATGATAAAACTAAATTGATAAAAAGGGCTGTATTTAAAAACGCTTTATGTCCTGTATATAATTCAAAAACCAAATTAAAAAATAAGAAAAACACCAAAACTGATGTCTGCGAAAACAACAATTTTATAGCATCGATATAACCAGAATGTCTAATAATTCCCGAATAAGTCCTAAAAAGCCAAAAGAAAAATACATTTATAGTAATTAAACTCCCAACAAAATAAAATTGATGAGAAGTAATAACATAACCTAATGCTGTCCCTTCAAACAACATATAAGTAAAAGTAAATGAAAAAATCAGTACCATAATATCTATGGCAACGATAATCCACCTAGGTAAATAACTAAGATTATTAATACTAGCTCTCAAATTCCTTGGTGAGAAAGAATTATGTAATATAGAGGCTATTTTAGTTTGTTTATCTGTATCCAATTTGGTTTAGTTTAATTTTGTAAACTTGGTATGGCTTACAAAAATACAAATTAAAGGTTTTAAAAAATTAATTCTTGATATAAATTAGATTTTAACACCTTTTCTCTTTTGTTTTAAAAATTCTATCAAATAAGATCCGTATCCTGATTTAACTAAAGGTAAAGCTAATTCTTCAAGCTGAGCATCATTTATAAAACCTTGTCTCCAGGCAATTTCTTCAATACACCCCACTTTTAAGCCTTGTCTTTCTTCAAGAACCTGCACAAATTGTCCAGCTTGCATTAAACTGTTAAATGTCCCTGTATCTAACCAAGCTGTTCCTCTGCTTAATATTCCAACTTTTAATTGTCCTTTTTCAAGATAAACTTTATTTACATCTGTAATTTCATATTCTCCACGAGCACTTGGTTCAATATTTTTAGCTATTTCAACTACAGAATTATCATAAAAGTATAAACCTGGAACTGCATAATTTGATTTTGGTTCTAAAGGTTTTTCTTCAATAGAAATTGCATTTTTATTTTCATCAAATTCAACAACACCATATCTTTCAGGGTCAGACACATGATATGCAAAAACAACACCTCCATCTGGATCTGCATTATCTTTGAGCAATTGCTGCATGTTTGTTCCAAAGAAAATATTATCTCCTAAAACTAAAGCCACTTTATCTTTTCCAATAAAATCTTCTCCAATTACGAAAGCTTGTGCTAATCCATTAGGATCTGGCTGCTCTGCATAACTAAACTTACAACCTATTGAACTTCCGTCTCCAAGAAGCTTCTTAAAGTGTGGCAAATCATGAGGAGTTGATATAATCAAAATCTCATTAATCCCCGCCATCATTAAAGTGGATAATGGATAATAAATCATTGGCTTATCATATACAGGCATTAACTGTTTACTTACGGCTAGTGTCAGTGGGTGTAATCTCGTTCCAGAACCACCGGCTAATATAATTCCTTTCATAAATCTTATTTTTAGATCTTAAATTCTAAAATTGAATCTTCTATTTTTAAACAAACATTTTTTCTAAACTTTTCTTATAATCTGTTACATCTAAATTATAAGTTGCCTTTATTTTTTCTTTATTCAATAATGAAAAACTTGGTCGTTTTGCTGGAGTCGGATATGCCGATGAAGGAATTCCTCCAACTTTACAATCATACTTTCCAAATTCTTTAATACTTAATGCAAATTCATACCAACTAATTTCTCCTTCGTTTGAATAATTATAAATACCAGAAACCCAATTTGAATTAATAATATCAATCATTGCTTGGGCTAGGTCTGCAGCATAAGTTGGTGATCCTACCTGATCATTAACAACGTTTATTTCTGATCTTTCCTGCATTAACCTTTGCATTGTTTTTACAAAATTATTTCCAAATTTACTGTAAACCCAGGATGTTCTTATTATGATTGAATTAGGATTTTCTTTCAAACAAGCAATTTCTCCCGCAAGTTTGCTTTCTCCATACACATTTATCGGATTTGTCTTTACTTCTTCATCTAAAGCAACTGAAGAAGATCCATCAAACACATAATCTGTTGAAATATGAATTAGTTTTATACTATTTTTGAACGCATATTTTGCTATCAATTCTACTGCCAAATGGTTTATTGTAAAAGCTAATTCTTTTTCCGTTTCAGCTTTATCTACTGCAGTATATGCTCCACAATTAAATATAACATCAGGATTAATTACTTCTAATTGAGACTGAAGTAATTCTAAATTATCAAGTGTTGCTTTTGTTCGATCCGCAAATATCCATTCATACTGAGAATAATCAGGAGCTAAAATCGAAAGCTCAGATCCTAATTGTCCTGTTGCACCAGTTACCAGAATTTTTTTCATTTAAAATAAACTATTACAATTATCAATAAAAGGGAGAACTTGATCTTTTTCTGAAACTATAGCTTCATCTAAATTCATACCCCAATCAATACTCAAAGATGGATCATCATATTTGATTCCTCCTTCAGAAGTTTTATTATAAAACTGATCACATTTATACATTACAGAAGCCGTTTCGCTAATAACCGAAAAACCATGAGCAAAACCCTGCGGAACTAAAAGCTGTTTTTTATTTTCTGCTGATAAGAAAATACTAAACGCTTTTCTGTAAGTCGGTGAATCTTTTCTTAAATCTACCGCAACATCGATTATTTCACCTTCTAGTACACGTACTAATTTTGTTTGTGCAAAAGGAGGATTTTGATAATGTAATCCTCTTAAAGTTCCTTTTTTTGAGAAAGATTGATTGTCCTGAACAAATTCAATATCAATTCCTAAATCTGTAAATTTTGTTTTACTGTAAGATTCAAAAAAATATCCACGTTCGTCTCCAAAAACAGTCGGTTCTACAATTACTAAATCTTTTATAAATGTTTCTTCAATTTTCATATTAAAATATAATTCTTATTTATTAAAAAAAGTATTTAATACTTCTTTTATTCTATTTCTATCATCATTTGATAAATTTGATCCAGATGGCAAACACAACCCCTTTTCAAATAATTCTTCAGCTATTTTATTTCCATAATATGGATATTTCTCAAAAACCGGCTGTAAATGCATTGGTTTCCAAAGCGGACGAGTTTCAATATTATCAGCTTCAAAAGCCAACCTTAGGCTTTCTTTATTCTTATATCCTTGAACATTCGGCTCAACCAAAATAGTATTCAACCAATAATTTGAAAAATAATCTTCATTTAAAACATCAAAAAGTTCCACATTTTCTATTTCTTCAAAAATATCTTTATAAAAATTGTGTAATTCTCTTCTTAAAACGATATTATCGTCTAGAATCTTCATTTGTCCGAGTCCAATGCCCGCACAAATATTACTCATTCTATAATTATAACCAATTTCGCTATGCTGATAGTGAACTGCTTTATCTTTTGACTGAGTAGCATAAAAAATGGCTTTATTCTTTGACTCTCTTGAATTTGAAATTAATGATCCTCCACTTGAAGTTGTAATGATCTTATTTCCATTAAATGATAAAATCCCAAAATCACCAAAAGTTCCACATTTTTTTCTTTTATAAGAGCTTCCTAACGCTTCCGCGCTATCTTCTATAATCGGAATACTATACCTATCGGCAATAGCATGAATCTCATCAACTTTATAAGGATTACCATAAAGATGCACTGCTATAATTACCTTTGGTTTTTTACCTTTTTTAATTCTGTCCTTAATTGCAATTTCTAAATTTTCCGGACAAATATTCCAAGTATCAGGTTCACTATCTACAAAAACAGGAATTGCTCCTTGATACAGAATTGGATTAGCCGAAGCCGAAAAAGTCATAGTTTGACAAATAACTTCATCACCAGCTTGGATTCCTAATAATATTAATGCCAAATGAATAGCAGATGTACCCGAATTTAAAGCAGTAACAAATGAGTTGTTCTCTAGATAATTTTCTAAAACATTTTCAAAATCGTCAACATTTGGTCCTCCAGAAGTGATCCAATTAGTTTCTATAGCTTTTTGAATATATTCCTGCTCAAAACCACTTTGTTGTGACAGCGATAGAAAAATACGTTTATTTTCCATTTACTTCCCAATAATCTGAAGGATATCGAACATCATCATCGCTAACTTTTGTTAATGGTAAAGTCGAAAATGATATTAATTTTGAATTGGTTTCTAATGCTTCTATTGCATTAGCATAACCTCCGGGAATATGAACCACTTTACTATCTAAATCAGAGACCCAAACAGTTTCAATAGTTAAGTCCTTCGAAGGATTTTCCCAATCATCAATTTTTACATAATGAATTTTGAAAGATCCACTTAGGCAATAAAAATTTTTAGCATCTAATTTATGTCCTTGCCAAGCACGAATTGGGTTCTCATCAGAATTGCTTATAATATAAAATCTTTCGATGTCTTTAAAGCTAAAATCATTCACAAACGAAATACTCCCTCGATGATCTGAAAAACTTCCTCCTTGAATTATTTTTGGGATCATATTTTTACTCTTAAATTATTTCTAGTTAGTAAATAAAATTTTGATGAATAAACTAAAAGCAAGGGAATTATTACAACCGTAAACAAAATTAAATCTTGAATTTTCTGATAACAAAAGACAACTAATGCCGAAACTGCAATTTGAACTAATGCGTAAAATAAAGATACTAGCCTATGCTGTATTTTATATTCGTTGCTCAAAATCTGATATAAATGCAAACGATGTGCTTCAAAAATATTTTGCTTTAAATACAAACGATGCCCTATAGTACAAACCGCATCCACACCATAAACAGCCAAAAATAAAAGCCAAATTAAAGAATTTGTTACCAAGATAAGTTTCAAAACTAAATAAATAACCCAAAAAGCAATAGCAATACTCCCTACATCACCAGCAAAACATTTGGCCTTTTTTCGATAATTAAAAAACAGAAACACCAAGCTAGCAATGATTCCATATTTTATAAAACTGCCATCAATGAATAGTTGAATATTCGTATTAACATACAGCAGTGCCCCCATTACAGCCAGAGTATAAAGTCCTGTTATTCCATTTATTCCATCCATGAAATTATAAGCATTTATTAATCCTATTGCTAAAATATATGCTACTACAATACCCCAAATTGGAACTAAACTAAACAATCCTAAATCATAAAAAATCAATGTAATGGCGAGAAAATGGATCGAAATTCGGATTTTATTTGACAAGCTTTGAATATCATCCCAAAAACTCACTAAACTAACCAAAGTAATTCCTGTAAAAAATAAATAATTATTTTGAGTATTTTGCACAAAATAAAGCAAAGCGGAAAACCAAAAAATAATTCCTCCGCCTCTTAATGTTATTTCTGAATGCGAACTTCTTTGATTTGGTTTATCTATGATATTAAAATGATTAGCTACTTTAAAATAAAGTAACATTATAATCATTAAAAGAAGTCCTAGTATTGTGTATTCCATTTTATGAAATTATTCCCAATTGTTATCTTTTATTTCATCATACACCCTCTGAATACCTTGTTCCAAAGTAGTTTTAGCCTTCCATCCAAAACTGCTTAATTTTGAAACATCCATTAATTTTCGTGGAGTACCATCGGGCTTAGTCGTATCAGTCAAAATTTCTCCTTCAAAACCAACTACTTTTTTAACCAAAATTGCCAAATCTAAAATTGAAATATCTTCACCAACTCCAATATTAACCAATCCTGACTCATTATAGTTTTCCATTAAAAATACGCAAGCTTCTGCAAGATCATCAGCATGCAAAAATTCTCTTTTAGGACTTCCTGTCCCCCAAATAGTTACGGATGTATCTCCATTACGTTCAGCTGTGATAAATTTTCTTAACATCGCTGGCAATACATGAGAATTCTTTAGATCGTAATTATCATTTGGTCCATACAAATTTGTTGGCATAACGGATATAAAATTACAACCAAACTGATCCCTATAAGCGTCACACATTTTTATTCCAGCAATTTTTGCAATTGCATAAGGTTCATTAGTAGGTTCTAATTCTCCAGTAAGCATATATTCCTCTTTTAATGGCTGTGGTGCCATTTTAGGATAAATACACGACGATCCTAAAAACATTAATTTCTTAACATCATTTAAATACGAGTGATGAATTATATTGTTTTGAATCATTAAGTTTTCATAAATAAAATCACCTCGATAAGTATTATTAGCAATAATACCTCCAACTTTTGCCGCTGCTAAAAAAACATAGTCTGGTTTTTCTTTTGCAAAAAAATCAGTTACAGCTTGTTGATTTCTTAGATCAAGCTCTGAAGAAGTTTTTAAAATAAAATTGGTAAAACCTTTGGCTTTTAATTGACGTAAAATAGCTGAACCTACCATTCCTCGGTGTCCAGCTATGTATATTTTATCATTTAAATTCATAATGCTTATTTCTAATTCAAGAATAAAATAATCCTGATTTATCTAAATTAATATTTAATACTAGAGCGTACTTCCTTTAACATTTTTTCTTTTAAAACATATTGAAGATCGGACGCCATCATTTCTTTCACTAATCCAGCCAAATCATATTTCGGCACCCAACCTAATTGAGTCTTCGATTTGGTAGGATCCCCAATAAGCAAATCCACTTCCGTTGGTCGGAAATATTGTGGATCAACTGCAATAATCTGTTTACCCATCTCAATCTGATAGGCCGGATTATTACAAGAAGCAACATATCCCTTTTCATTTACTCCTTCTCCTCTAAATTCGATATCAATACCTACTTCTGCAAATGACATTTTAACAAAATCACGAACATAGGTGGTCTCTCCCATAGCAATTACATAGTCTTCAGCAACATCTTGTTGCAGAATACGCCACATAGCTTCTACATAATCTTTAGCATGTCCCCAGTCACGTTGAGCATCTAAATTCCCTAAATATAAACAATCTTGTTCTCCTAAAGCAATAGCTGCTGTAGCCATAGTTATTTTACGAGTTACAAAAGTTTCTCCTCGACGTGGTGATTCATGATTAAACAAAATTCCATTGCAAGCAAACATGTCATAAGCTTCACGATAGTTTTTAGTAATCCAAAAACCATAAATTTTTGCTACTCCATAAGGTGAACGTGGATAAAATGGTGAATGCTCATCGTAAAGTCCTTTTGCATTTTTATTCTCAGCCAAACCACCATATAATTCAGAGGTAGATGCTTGATAAATACGTGTCTTCTTTTCTAAGCCTAAAATACGTACTGCTTCCAAAATTCTTAGTGTCCCAATACCATCAACATTTGCAACATATTCTGGTGAATCAAAAGAGACTTTTACATGGCTCATTGCTCCTAAATTATAGATTTCATGAGGTTGTACCTCTTGAATAATTCGGATAATATTTGTAGAATCTGTTAAATCTCCATAATGCAACTTAAAATTCACATGAACTTCATGTTGATCCTGATAGATATGGTCAATACGTTGCGTATTAAAAGAAGAAGCTCTTCTTTTAACTCCATGAACCATATAGCCTTTTTCTAATAATAATTCGGCTAAATATGATCCATCTTGGCCCGTAATTCCAGTTATAAGTGCTACTTTCATTTTATTTTTATTTATTTTTCTTAAAAGACTCAAAAGTTTTAAATAAACCGTTTTTAGATTCAATTGGTAATTTTTTTCCAATCGAATTAACTAGTTTTTCATTACTGACTAGATAATTTTCTGTCAACTTTTGCAAACGATCTGAATTTAACGGTAAATTAAAAAAATCTCCAGATCTAGCGAGAAATTTTATAATGGAACGATTGATTTTCCAAATTTTAGGTTCCCTTCCAAAATTCACTCCTAACAGTTCTATTAATTGATTTGTCGATAACGGTTCATCATCTGATATATTATAAATACCGGACAAAATTGATTTATTCTCCAATAATTCCTTGATAGCGAAACATAAATTTTCTATACTTAAAAAAGATCGTTTATTGTTAAAAGCTCCAAGTGGCCAAGGCAATCCAACGGAAACGAGTTTGTATAATAAATTCAGATTTCCTTTATTCTCAGGACCATGAATCATGCAGGGTCTAAGAATATAAACTCGTTTTGTGGCCGGAATTTCTTTGCTTAAAATATATTCTTCAGCCTGGTGCTTCGCAATACCATAATGTGTTTGAGGGTTTGGAACATTACCTTCTGACAAAATTCCATCCACTTTATCTGCAACAGCTTTTACTGTGCTCAAAAAAATAAAAATAGAAGCATTCGAATCTAAAAAAGCATCAAACAATTGTTTTGTTAATTCAAAATTTGCTTCATAATACTCCTTTGGGTTTGAAACTTTTTTTAAATCATGAGCTTTTCCAGAAAGGTGAATTACTGCATCAGCATCTATATTAATTTGTTGATTAGCCAGATACCGAATACTTATTGCTTCTATTTCATTTGAAACAGCTAAATATTTCCGAAGATTAACACCTACAAAACCTGATGCTCCAGTAATAGTTATTTTCATTCTGTAAATTGAGCTAAGGTTTTTTTATTAATTGTATTTCTATTTGGATCCCATATCCAGCCCCATTTATTAAAATAAACAATTGCGGAATTAATAAAAATTTTAAACAATCTTCTATTACTGTTTGCTCCAGAATCATAACCATGAAAGACTGAAACTTTAGGGAAATATATTGTTTTATATTTTTCATGCATTCTTCTTGACAAATCCCAATCTTCAAAATACATAAAAAACTTATCATCATACATCCCCACATCTTTTATGGCTATCAAATTTAGCAAAGTAAAACAACCCGATAAAACTGGAGCATTATAAATGAGATCTCTGCAAACAAATCTCAACTCATACCGATTAATAAAATCTATATAAAATGACTTAGGTCGTTTGAACTTCCTCATCAACACGCTATATGGAGAAGGTAACAATTTAGGTAAATTTTGAACAGAACCATCTAAATTAAGAATTTGTGGCATCATCATTCCAACGTCTGAATAATTCTTCATATATTCAATCATTGGCGATATAATGTCACCACTAAAATATATATCAGGATTTACAATAAAATGGTAAATATGACCTGCATTGACGGCTTGTTCAATTGCTATATTATGAGCTGCACCAAAGCCAGGATTAGAAGGATTATGAATATACTTAATTCTTGAATCTTCCGCTAATCTAGAAATATTTAAATTTTGTATGGGAGAATTATCAATTAAAAAAAGCTGTAAATCACACGATGTTTGAAAAATACTTCCAATTGCTTTTGACAATTCATCCAAATCCGTGTTATACAAAACAATTGAAGCACTAACAATCATAACAAATAATAATTAAAATTATTTTTTATAAATATGCTTGGTTTCTACAATTCTTTTGCCTGTAATATTTCTTACGGTCTGTCTTAAAAATGCATCTGCTCTTAAAAAAATGTTCTTTACATGTTCATCTGGTCTTCCATAAAATGACGTAACATGAAAATATTCGGTTGCTTCGGCAGGTCTTTTTGAAAAGTAATAATTCGAAACACAACATCTTTTGCCTAGCGCAGTTACTTTACTAACAGAATGTATCGACGTCTTATTTGTTATCATAAGTGCTAAGCGATTAAACTTAGAATGAATTACTCTTTGTGGATTATCCATTCCGTTATCCCAAAGTTCTAAGTTCCCTCCATTATTTATATCCCAATCTGGAGTTACATAATACAATAGATTAAGTACTCTATAATTTTCTCTATCGTTATCATGTGAATTATCTAAATGGGGATTTAAAAAATTACCTGTAGCCATCAAACTTATTCCACCAGCATATAAATGTTCATCAGGAATCATTTCTTTTAGACCAGTAATTTCTTCCACAACTCTGACAATTCTTTCATCTTGAAAAGCGTAAACGGCTTCTTCTAAAAGTGGATTATACAGGTTCATCTGAGCTGCAATTCTTTTATTCTCGCGCATTGATTTATGCAAAGCCATTTCTTCAGGAGAAGGATAAGCTTCATAAATTTCTTTTGCTACTTCATCAGGTAATAAATTATCAATCACACAAGAATTAATCCTTCCTGATTGGTTAAATTCTTTTTTTAAATCTTCTTTATTAGCAACAAGTTTTGCCAAAATTAAATCTGCTAAATAAACTCTTGTTAATTCCATAATTAAATTTTTATCCATTTATTAATTTCAAAATCATATTTTTTAACAACTTTTGCGGGATTACCAACTGCTATAGAAAAAGCTGGTATACTTTTAGAAACTACTGATAAAGCCCCAATAATACATCCTTCTCCAATTGTTACCCCTGGAAGAACACAAACCGATTCTCCAAGCCAAACGTTATCACCAATTCGTACAGGTTTACATATTGCCTTTCTTTCTTCTGGAATACTCATCGGATGGTCGCTAACTAAATCGTCATAACTTCCGTGATTATGATCAGAGATATAGATTTTACTGGCCATTAATACGTTATTACCGATCACTATCTCTCCTACGGCTCCTATATGAACATAATCATTTATTTGAACGTTATCACCTATCTTGATGCAATAGTTATTATTACTATCACTTAATGGAAAAGCTTCAATTCTACAACCAAAACCAGCAGTAAATCTCTCACCAATTTTAATATATTTTTTATTTCTAACATCAAAAGGTAATCTAATCAACCTAGCATGCCTGTATACTATTTTGGTATAAATCAATGATACCAAAAGTCTTAATGAGCCAAGAAGTCCATATCTACTATACATTATTTCTTATTTTTTTAAAAGCATTTCAAATAATTCCCCCCATCCTTTAACTAACTCGGTATCATAATCTACCGCAACTGTAGTTTCATATTTTATTTCGTCATTTATAAAATCAACAATAAGTTTGGCTAATTGTTTAGCATCTGTTGGATTAAAAAAATTAACATAATCATATTCGCCAACAGTTTCTTTTGCATATGGCAAATCTGCTATAAGCATAGATTTATTAAATTGTTTAAATTCACTAATTGGCAACCCCCATGTTTCAAGTTTAGAAGGAAATATCAAACAATCTACCTCAGAATAATATTTATAAACTTCTTCTCTTTTTATTAACCCAATAAAATCTATATTATTATTACCATCATATTTTTTAGTAATTGACTTTGCATATTTGTTTTCTGAGCCGTCAATTGTAATAATGATTCTAAAATTTTTATTTTCCTTAGCAACAAGTTCAGCTGCTTCGCATATTACTTCAATATTTTTAAATGGCCTAGGAAAAGTAGGAAAGAAAAAAACTTTATCTTTTTTATCTTTCTCCTTAGTCATGGAATCAAGATATTTAGACGAGATAGGTATGATTTGTGCAGGGGCAACTAAAATTTGTTTTTTGTTTAAATCAAACATTTCTACAAATCTATTTTTCATCCATAATTGTTGTACGATAACGTATTTGTTCTTTTTTATATTTATTTGGTATAAAAACCTGTAAAATAGTCGAAAAAAAAACTGTGTTGGCTGTATGTACAAATCCTTAAAATTCAAACTATTAAAAGGAGAAGGATTGTGACAATAAACAGCTTGCGGTATTCCCCCAACTGATGGCGTCATATCATGTAAGGAAAACCAAAAAGATATCTCTTCATCTTTTGCAAATTTCTTAAAATAGATATATTCATAATACAATCTATAAAAATAAGATTTTCTTGATTTTGAAAATTCTACAAAAGTTATATTGGAGTATTCTTCTAAATTAAATAATTCTATCTTGTGAACTAGAGCTGTAAATTCATAGCTATTCAAGTAAGCACTTTCATTTACAAAATTTAAACAATCTTTTAAAACTGACAAAGGCCCTCCTTCAAAAAAGTTTATTGCTGAAATTACTACTTTCTCTTTTTTCTGCATTTTATAGAATATTGATTTAAAACTTTAGCTATCAATTGTATATTTTAAAATTAACGCATCTCTCTATCAAAATCTGTATTAATAAAAATTCCTTTGTAAGGCACAAATAAATCATCATAAACGGAAATTGATTGAAATAATAGAAAAACAGAAACGATAAGTAATAATATAAGTAAATAAGATTTGTCTAATCTGCTTTTAAGAATAAGAAATTGACTTGAAATTAAAAGACATTCCATTGCATTAAAATATAGACTTCCTCTGTTTACAATAATAATTAATGTACTTGAAAATAAAAAATAAAAAATTAATCCAACGTAATAACCATTAAAAATCAGTTTGTAGTATACTAATTTCTTAGTCAAATAATCATAATTTATGGTAAACAAAATCAAAAAAAGTAATCTTTTTATCAATCCAACTATACCTAATGAATTTTCAGCTAATAAATCTTTTGCCCCTTCAGTATAAAATTCTACTTTAGATACTCCTGCACCTCCAACAGAATTACCAGCGATAGAAAAAAGAGAAAATGGCACATTTGTTTTCCCTAGAACAAATGATAGAAGGAGAATTCCAAAAATCCAAACTTTTTTTATATCTACATATAAAAAATAAAACACAAAAAAAATTACTGCTGTTGAATGGAATAAAAAAGCAAATCCTATTGCTAGTGTAAATTTCAGTAATTTTCTATCGATTACATATTTTAATGAATATAGACAAATTGCCAAAGCGATTAGTTGACGATTTGATCCCATTACTCCTAAAGTAGTAACGTAAAAAAACAGTAAGGAAACGAAAAAAAATGGACTTAATTTTTTAAATGCGTGAAAAATTAACAAATAATAAATTAAGGCATGTAATACCAAAAACACCGTATAATCTTCTGTAAATTTCTTTACAAACAATACAAAAAAAGCATAACCAGGCTCAAAACCCGAAAGAATAGACACTAAAGTATCTGATACCTCGAATGTCCTATTAAAATGCCCTAAATAGGGTTCCCAGTCTGTACCTGTTTTCCAACGAAAACCAACTTGGAATATTAAAACAATAAAAGCAAAAAGCTTAAATGTTGTTAATTCGCTTTCAGTTAAATTACATCTAATTTCTAAAAAAGAAAATAGTAGAAAAAGTAATAATGTAAATATATAAATCTCCATTATTTTACATTTTCATATAATTGCATAAAGCTATTAATTATGATTGAATTCGAAAATTTTGAATCATAATACTCTTTATATGATTGTTTTCTATTTTCAGAAACAAATTCTAATTTTTCAACAATGCTGGACACTGTATTTTCAAATAAATAATCCTCTGAGCAAACCACTTCAGGAATTGCACAAATATTAGAAGCAATAACTGGCTTATCAAATAAATAACCTTCTATAATTGGAAGCCCAAAACCTTCTCCATATTCTGCCGGTACTAACACTATATCACAATTTTTATAGTACTCTATTAAAACATTATCAGGCACATATCCTAGCAATTTAATATTTTCTAAATTTAAAGATTTAATTTTATTGGAATAAAAATCTAGTAATGGTCCTTTTCCAGCAATCAAAAATTGAAAGTTCTCATTTTTTAAATATTTTGCAACTTCAATAACAAGATCTATTCTTGCTCTATCTTCAATACTCCTTACTGCAAAAACTTTAACTTTTGAAGTGTTAAATTGTATTTCTTCCTTTTTAGAGAAATCATCCTTATTTAATTTGAAATTTTCAAAATGAGATGTATTTGGAATTATTATCCAATTTTTACCCGAGAACAAACTCATTTTTTTAGAATAGTCTGAAATAAAATGAACAAAAGAAGTTCTTGTATATAATAATTTTTCTAAAAAAAAGAATATCTTTTTAAATCGATAATTATTGACACTTGTTTGATAGTATAAAGCATCGTGAACTGTATATAAATTACTTTGATAAATACTACAAATTGACATTAAAGGATTGTGAGAATGAATAAAAATTTTCTTATCTCTCTTTTTTATCTTGTATAGGATTAAATTTAAAGTTAGAATCCAAAAAGGCCTTTTTTTAATTCCAATACAAATAAAATTCTCATAATGAGCAATCGTCATTTTGGAATCCCAATGAACATAATAATTTATAACGCTTGAAGAAGCTTTTGATTGAAAATCAATAACATTTTCTACACCTCTTTTATAGTTAATGAACGAGTTAAAACCCAAATAAGTAATTCTCATTAAAACTAATTTCTTATTTTAAAACTCTTTAGGTAGCTATCATCAATTAAATACACATGATTTTCAACTTTTGAGTATAGTCTCATAAGTCTTGTTAACATGAAGAATCTATTTGAACCAATACACTTAAACAAAATTTTAAATACTTTATTAATTTTTAGCGTTTTATTCTCGACATTATCAACAGTATTAATTGAAATTTTATCTGTTTTAAGAATTTGTTCATTAATTAATCCTGCTTTTTTTAAGGACAAATAGAAATCATTATTGGCATCAAATGCGTTGAAGTTTATCTTATTATCTTCAAATAGTCTTCTAAAGAGTTTTCTGTAAACACTCGATATACCAACATTATTAGAAAAATAATTATACGAATAATTTAATTTTACAAATTTTGAAAAGTCACTACTTTTTATAAAATCTGCATAGAGATTAAATATTTTTTGATAGTCAGAATATACCTCTAATTGTTTTATATTACCCTGAATTATATCTCCATCAATTAATGCCTTATAGTTGTATCCTGAAAAATGTACAAATGTCAGAGGATAGATAGTCTGATCTTCATCATTTATACGATTCTTAATAAAAAATGAATTATTATTTTCGATTACCTCTCTTTCAAAAAAATTCCATGGAGCAGCATTCAAGCCTAAATCATGAGAAACTAATAATTGAGTTGGAAAAAAAGAAGGCAGAAAGTCCATCCATTTTTGATCCGTAAAATAATTCTCCATCATATTTTGAAAACACCTGTCTTCAAGACGAATTTCCCACCAATCCAACATTTTTTTAGCATTAGAATCATTCTTTAATGCCAAAAAACCTAAATTAAACATTCCTGAATATAATAAATTGCGCTCGTTTAATTTACCTGTATATACACTTTGTATCATTGTAATGTGGGGCGTAACAACTATTGAATAGTTATCTAATTTACTATAAATTGTATCTAAAGAATTAAAAACTAAAATATCCGGATCAAAATAGATACAAGCATCTGGTTTAAAATTTTCAAAAACAAATTTAAAACAAGAAGGTTTTATAGATGTACAAAACTCTGTCAAATCATATTTAAATGACATTTGATTCCACTGTTCTTCAGAAATATTAATTTTTTCTTTTGCTATAATTACATTTTCTGGAAGATCTATTTTTTTTTCTTCATTAGAAAACTCATCTGCAACAAAAATTAAAAAATCGACATCGTTACTATGATTTTTAATCGACTTTTCAAGAGCCAATGCTAAACCTATATAGTTTTTTGCACAAATAGTAAAAGCTATTTTTTTCATTTAATTCTTAATTAATAATCAGATATTTTAACCCATGAATCAGGATATACATCTGTAAATGTGTCATTTTTCAAAAATCGACTTGGAGATAGAACTATTTTATCAGAATTTTTATTAAGCCAAGCCCCCCACCAGCTAAAGGTGCTATTTGCAATAATATTGTGCTTACACAAACACATTAAGTACATGTCTTTCCAAGAATTTATTCCAGAATTCCAGCTAACATAAGTCACATTATTAATAACGAGATTTTCTTTCACCCATTCTAAATCATTAGAAAAAACAAAAAAAATTGGGTTACTAATTTCAGACTCCATTTTAGCTATAGCTTTAGCAAAATATTCTTTTGTACAAACATTCCCAAAAAGATTAATATTATCTGCATTTAAAAAATCACCTCTTCTTACGTGAATAGAAACACTATTGGTTTCATTTATCTTCTTTATACAGTCGATATTTTCCTTGTCATTCGGAGCAGTAAATTCAAAAGCTTCTTCAATAGTTTTTTTTGATTCTACAAAATATTTTTCAGTATGCCAGCCTCCATAGTAAAAAGTAATTCCTTTAGAAGGAATCATGAATTTTTTATTATAGTTATAATCAAAGCTTTCATTTTCAATTTTACAATTCAATAAATTAAGCAATCTTTTTAGCGGACTACTAATTATTTTTACTTTATCTGTCAATAATATTCTAAACAAAACATAAAGCAATTTTTGAATAATAGCTTCTCTATTATTTATTTTAAAAACATTACCTAGTTCAAATCCATTATGATCTTTGCAAAATGGAATAAAATAGGTTGCTTTGTTTATTGCTTTCTTTTGTAAGAAAAATGAGTATTGAGACATTTGATTACCTAAGCCATTAAAAACAATTACTATATCCATTTTTAAATTTTAATCATTTTATTGTAAATGTAAACTATGAAAAAACATAAATTAGCGATACAATTAATTATCTGACAATGAATGAATGAATGAACTTTATTCGTATGTGTAAATAAATTATTTGCTATCATATTTATATCATAATGTTCAATTAAGACCTCTTTACTTTTATTCGAAATTTTATTAAAATCAGCCTGAGAATAATTTAACGTCTTTAAGATTAAATTATCAAAAGTTTCATAAACCGATTCTTCTCTATAAATTTCACCTATAATATTAAAATTTTCATGAAAATATCCAGTCGTTAAATTTGAGTTCTGATAACATACAGGTACTATCACTATTTTATTTAAATTTGCAGCATCTAAAATTGTTGTTCCCATCCCAATAAAAACACTACATTTTTCAATATATTCACCAATTTTTGAATATGGGATTTCATCAAGAAGTTGTATTTTTGATGAAATCTCAATTGGCAAGCTATCAATTAATTCATCCACAACAGGCTTATCTCTACCATAACCAATTATAGTTAAAGAAATTTCTCCTTCATAAGTGTTAAAAATATTTTCAAAAGAACTTATTAGCCCCAATACATACCCTTTAAAAGGGAATTCAAACCTAGCAATAGTCAGAATGTTAAAATTATTCTGCTTACTTTTAATTACTGTACTATAATTATCCGTGTTAATTAAAAAAGGTAATCTAAGAATATCAAATTTAAACTTTTTGACATCCAGTTTATAAAAATCCACAGAAGCATTAACACATTCTTCGTCCATAAATACTAAATTTTTATTAGTAAGCAATATTTTAATAAGTTTTTTTCCTAAAAAATTAAAATATTTATTAAATAAAAATGTAGAAAATGGATGTACAATAAAGAGATTATGAACAAAATAACAATTATATTTACTTCTCTTCAACAATGAATAACACCGTAAAAACTCCTGTATAAATTGAGTATTAACCCAAACCTTTTCATTGTTCTGAAAACTTAGACATATATTTTTTGAATTGCAGAATTCTCTTTTTTTAAAATTGTAAACATAGTGCTCAAAATCAATTTTGTTTAAATCATTTAAAATAGATGTTGACTCAATTTCTCTCATTGTCAAAAGCAAAACCCTAAAACCTCTTAACGAATACCATGACAGAAGTCTCATTATCATGGTTTCGGTGCCACCCATTGCCATTTTCTCACAAAAAACAACAATTGTTTTTATAGTCAAATTATCCTTCAATTACATTATCTTTAACATTGAACAATAATTTTCTAAAAACAAATAAAATAACTAAGAAATAAATAAAATAATTCAACGCAAAAGCAATTGTAATACCATTTAATTTATAATAGTCCACACAGTTATAACTAATCAAAACATAAGTTAAAGTAAAAACAATTTCAGTAATTATAAATGTTTTAGTCATAGCTTTAGCAGTCATTAAATAAGCCAAAAGCCAAGCTGCAATTTTAAAAAAATCTCCTAACAACTGAAAAAAGAACAAATCTCCCATAGATTCGAACTCTTTAGTAAATAATAAACCTATTATAAAATATCGTAGAAAATAAATTATCGAACAGGAAAACAAAACCGCTGGAAGAATAATTTTATATCCTTGAAATATTTCTGTACGTAACTCTTGATTACTACTTAAAGAGGATAATTTAGGTAAATAATAAGTACTTAGTGAAATAGTAACTAACATTAAATACCCATCTGAAATACGCATCATTCCTTGCCAATACCCTGCAGCATCTACCCCTAATTTTTCAATTACCATATTCCGCAATACAATCTGAGCCAAAGGCATACATAAAGATGAAATCACTGCCATTAAACTATATCGAGATAATTTAATAGCTATCCCTTTATCAAACGGTTGTCTAAAAAATGATAATGAAAACCATCCCCCCTTTACAATTAAAACTAGAGTAACAAAAAAAACTAATGATTGGGTCAATACGAGTGCATAGAGCGCTCCTTCTATTTTAAAATAAAAAACAAGTATAACCGTAAACAACAATCCAAGTACACTTCCAACTGCGTTGACTAAAGTGTATTTTTTTATTTGCCCTAATCCATTTAAAATAGCAATCAAAAGCGAATTAAGCGAATACAAAATAATTGTAAGACCTAAAACTCTAATAGGATTGATGTATAATGCAGATTGAAATAATAGCTTAGATATAAAAGAAGCTACTGTTAATAAAAAAAAACCAAAAAAAACAGAACAATAAACACTTATTTTAAAAGATGTACTGAAGAGCTTTTTTAATTGTATTTCATCACCCTCAAATTCAGCAGTATATTTAATAACCCCTGAGTTAATCGCTCCATTAGCAAAAGTCAAAACTATGGTAATAAAATTATTAAATTGCCCTATTATAGCAACCCCTGCAGGTCCCGTAAACAAAGCTACGACCTTACCTGCCACAAAGCCTGAACTAATTCGTATTAATGTAATTACAGCAGAAAAAAAAGAAGTCTTAATTAATTTCAAAATAATTAATATTTATTTAAAACTTCAACAATTCTTTCTAATTCATCTACAGTTATTACAGGACTTATAGGGAGACTTAAAACTTCTTTGTGGATTTGTTCTGTTATAGGCAGGGAGAGAGTATTCATCTCCAAATAACATTCTTGTTTGTGTGGTGGTATAGGATAATGAACCAAAGTTTGAATTTGATTTTCAGCAAGATAAGACTGTAACTTTTCTCGATCATCAGTACGAACAACAAATACATGCCATACATGCTCATCATCAACTTCATTACTAGGCAAAATAATTTTACTGTTTTTTATATTATTCAAATAAAAAGACGCCACTTCTCTTCTTTTTTGTGTTTCAATCTCAACATAAGATAATTTCACATTTAGAAAAGCAGCCTGGATTTCATCCATACGGCTATTTAGGCCTTGATACTTATTTACATATTTTTGCGCAGATCCATAATTTGCTAAAGCACGAATAGCTTTATTTAACTCTGAATCTTTTGTAGTAACCGCTCCAGAATCACCTAATGCTCCTAAATTCTTACCCGGATAAAAACTAAAACCTGCTGCATCACCTAAGTTACCAGATCTAACTCCATTCCATCTAGCACCAATTGCCTGAGCATTGTCTTCAATAATTTTTAGCTGATGTTTTTTTGCCAATATCTCCAAATTATTGCTCCAGCAAACACGACCATACAGATGGACTACCATAATAGCCTTGGTTTTGGTTGTTATTTTACTTTCTATTAAGTTCAAATCTAAATTACAAGTATTTAAATCAGGTTCAGCAAAAACAGGCACTAGATTGTTATCCGTTATCGCTAATACCGATGCTATGTATGTATTTGCAGGGACAATTACTTCATCGCCTTCTTGCATAATTCCTAATTCTATATATGCTTTAAAGATAAGACGTAATGCATCTAAACCATTTGCAACAGCAATAGCATTTCCACCTCCTTGAAAGTTTTGCAACTTTTCTTCAAATTTTTCTACCTGCTTTCCTAACAAATACCAACCACTATTTATTACCTCAGTTGCAACTTCTATAAGTTGATCTTTATATTGATTATTTATTTTTTGTAAATCTAAAAATTTGATCATTTATTATTTATTATATATTACTACGCTTCCCCAAGAATATCCGACACCAAAACCTGCTAAAAGAATTTTATCATCTTTTATTTGCAAATCTAATCTGTTTTTTAGAGCAATAGGAATAGTTGAAGAGACCGTATTACCATAACTCTGCATATCTATAAGAAACTTTTCGCTTGGGATATTAATTTTCTTCCTTAGGTACTCTAACATAAACGTGTTAGCTTGATGAAAGATAAACTGATTAACTGTATCTATGCTTTCATTATTTTTCTTTAAATTGTCACTAATCAAGGTAGGAACCGCTTTTGCTGTGAAATTAAATATTTCTGGCCCGTTCATATAGAGATTATTATCATTAGGAACCTCATTTTCAGACGTTTTACGATTTCTCATTGCGCCATTTTTAACTATAAGATTTTCAAAACCTTTTCCGTCAGTTCCCAACGAAAACTCTCCCAATCTATACTCTCCATGATTTGAAATTAAAGTTGCAGCAGCGGCATCTCCAAAAATACTTCGATTTCCCTTATCCAAAGGATGTATATGTTTGGAATAAGTTTCAGCTGTAATTAATACAACATTTTTTGCAATTCCTGCAACAACTAATCCTTTAGCCAATGATAATCCATAAATAAATCCAGAGCATCCCTGATTTATATCAATAGCGCCACAGCTACTTGACAAACCCGCTTTATCTTGAACGATACATGCAGTAGTTGGCAAAAAATAATCTGGTGATTGTGTACATATTAACAAAAAATCAATCTCTGATTTATCAATACAGTGTTCTACACATAAAGCGTTTAATGCTTCTACACTAATATCAGATGTAAATTCATCATTTCTTGTAATGTTCCTAGACTGAACTCCAATTTTCTGAATAATTTTTTCATTATCCCATTCAGGAAACTGGTTAACTATATCATCGTTTGTTAATACTTCAGTTGGTAAATAATATGAAATATGTTTAATATAGGCTTCCATTATTTATTATCCTGAATAAACTGATAAAATTCCTTTATAGATTTAAAACTTGAAATCTTTTGGATATCAACTTTTAGACCATATTCATCTTCAACCATCATCTGAATTGTTACAGCTGTCAATGAATCCCAAAAATCAGAGTCTACGTAATCAAAATCTGGAGATAATTCGATATTAATATCTTCTAATTGATTTCTAAAACTTTCGATAAATTTTTCCATAAAAATTGTTTTTTTTAATTTAAAATAATTTTTCAAATTTCGTTTTATTAACCAAAAAATTTTCTTTAGCTAAAACAAAATAAAAATTTAAGTCATCCTCTTTTTCTAAATATGGGTGAAACTTTTTGTGATAACTTACAACAGATTTGTTTTCTTTTCGTACTTCAAAATTTAATTGGTCATAACCTAGTGACGTAAACACAAATTCTTTTAATATAACATCAACTTTTATAACATTAATAGGAATATTATAAAATGGCTTTGAAACAAAGCTACCAATTTCAATGCTATCATTCATTTTGTTATAAATTCGATATGTAGCAAACTTTTCTTCGTTTTCATCAATTGCAATAAAATAATATTCGTCTCCAGATTTTTCGCGCTCCTTATATTTTCTTATCCACTCTTTTTGTTTGTTTACATCCGAATCAGTTGGACTAATAAATTTAGATTTAGAAGTATCTGTCCTCAATAATATTATAAAGTCAGCATCTGTTTCTTCTACCAATCTTAACTTTATATTATAATTAAATACTGTTTCCACAAGAAATAAATTTTAAATATTCGTCGTACTCCCTTAGATAATCACCCTCACTATATGCATGAGAAGCTAAAACCAAACAAATTGCCCCACTAGAAAAATTAATTTCAGATGCCCATATTCCTGGCACAATATGCAAACCTATATCTGGTCTGTTCAGCAATACTTGACGTTTTGTGTTTCCATCATCTAAAAGTACTTCAAAACTACCACTTGCAGCAATTAAGAATTGGTGACATTCTTTATGAGCATGTGCTCCTCTAGATTCACCACCTGGAATATCGTACAAATAAAAAATCCTGTTAATATCAAAAGGAATTTCTATATTATTATTTACTGCAGTTATATGTCCGTTTCTATCTCCTTTTTGTTCGAGATAAAGTAAATTACAATCAAAAACAGTCTTCTTTCTATAACTCATTTTTTACTTCTTCTTTAAATTCCTCAAAATCTCTTATATAATCATCATGGGAAAAAGTTTCGCTTGAAATATGCAATGCCAAAGAATTGGTAGAAAAATTTTCCATATGTCTCCAAGTTTTTGCAGGTAAATACAACCCATAATAGCTTCTATTCAAAGATATCTTTTCAGTAGATCCATCAGAATTCATTATTATCACATCAAAACTTCCACTAAGTGCTATAATGATTTCTTCCTGATTTTTATATGCATGACCTCCTCTGATTTCTCCACCAGGAACATCATAAGTCCAAAAAATTCTTTTAATCTTAAATGGAATTTGACTTGGGTTTTGTAAAAAAGTAAGATTTCCTCTTGGATCTTGAATTTTGGGAAAATTTAATATTATCGGTTTCATAGAATTATTAATTTAAAAGAAGTAATTTAAATAATCTTCTTAGGATTAAACAAACAATTATCAAAAAACCTCCTGCAAAGCCTCCTAACAAGATCCCTTTAATTTTACCAAACCTTTCTTTTGCTAAAGGTAGTATCGGTCTGTCAATAACTTGAATCAATGGTGTTTCCTTACGTAAAGTTACCTTTGCTAATTCTGCTTGTTTGACTAATTCTGTTAATATAGCTGTATTTGCCTGAACATCAACTTGTCTTCTTGCTGATGGAGTTCTACGCACATTTAGAGCTGGATTTAAGTTAAAAGTATTGTCATTTGCGACAGCTACTCCAATTATCGCTCCATTAAGTTCCCCACGTATTGAATCAACCTGATGCTCTAAAATAGCCATATTCATACGAGCTTTTTTACTTTTTGTTTCAACATAAAATTTCCCAACTTGTTTTGCCAAAGATTCACAAAAAATTTTTGCAAACAATTCATTCGTAGAAGTAACATCTATACTTATAATTGAAACTTTTTTATCTTTTTGAGAAACAGATAAACCAGATTTAGACAAGTTTCCATACATCATTCCCAAAATGCTATCTTGAACTCTTGTAAATTTCTCTCGATTAGCTTTTGGCAGGAACTGTATTTTACTTAAAGATGGTTTATCTTTCCAGTCTTCACGCCATTTGTTATTTCGGATATACAATTCTGCTATAGAAATTTCTTTTCCATCTATCTCAATTGGCGAAAGTAATGTTTTCTCAACCATTACTCTCGATTTAAACAACTCCGTTAAATTAGATCCGCTAAAAATTCCACCACCACTTCCTCCTAAATCTAATCCGAATGAACTTGCTAATCCAAGTGCACTTCCTAAACCTCCTCCACCTCCTTTTTCATCCTCTAAGGCAAAAGATAATGTAGCCGTATAAACAGGTTTTTTAATAAATGAATATGTTACTCCTAATACAGCACCAATAATCCCCGCCAGCATTATAATTTTCCATTGAGAAAATAAATAATCAAACCATTCTTTTGTTTTATTTATTAACTCTCTTAACGATATTTCATCGCTTACAATAGGTACATTCTCCATCAAAATTATTATTTAAAAGCTGTAACAATTAGCAATGCCAAACTCGCAAAAGCAGTTCCAAGTCCAGCCCATTCTCCAGCACTCATTTTCTTAGTTTGAGGTTTTTCCGGCACTACAATTTGAGAATCGGGAGTTACCGTTGGATAAGATCTAAAAAATAAAAACGAGGTAGTTACTGATGCTTTACCATTAGGATAAATAATGTAAGCCTTTCTCTTCCATCCTTTACTATCAACCCCTCCAACAGAATTTATATAATATTTAAATCCTTTACCACTTCTATATGGGATTTCAGAAGTCAACAACACATTTCCGGTTACTTTAACCCCTTCATTATAAACCGCAACCTCAATTTCATCTCCAGGAAACAATGTTACATTCGAATAGTGATTTTTATCTTTTACAATTTTTTCCCAATTAACCGGAATTGTTGCAAATTTTAATTCGTCTCTAAGTTTTTTCGATAATTTACCTTTAAGGGTATCTTTTTGTTTTAAATTCAAATCTTCTTCAGATGTTGGTTTTTTGTCAAGATTAAGATTTATACTTTCTAATTGTTCAATCTGTTCTTCTTTAATTGGCCTTTTAATTTTCATACCGTCCAAGTTAGCAATTGATGTCAATCCTCCTGCTCTCATTACCACATTATAAACGGTTTCTTTCTTATTAGCTAAAACATATTTACCAGGATAGGTAACTGCCCCACTAACTTTTACCATTTGTGGTTTTTCATAAACCGCCATCTTACGAATATTGATAACATCAAAAGGTTTTAATACAAAATTTTTAATCTGTTCATTATTATCGGCTGTAATTTCTAGTTCTACTAATTCGATGCGTTTTGGATCAGCATCATCTATTACGTCAGATTTTACCATTCTCGCAATTTCAACTCTTTTAGAAGCTGAACCTGTTAATCCTCCAACTTGAACCACCAAATCATTCAAAGTCAAGTTCTCAAAATATTCGTACACTCCTGGATTTTTCACTTCTCCATCTATAGTGATTTTATATTCTTCTCTGAAATCTAAAATTGAATACACTGTCACAATATCTTCTCTTTTTAATTCAATATCAGCATTTAAATCACCTGACAGTGCTGCACTTAAATCTACATTTACAATTTCGGTTGTCAAATCTGTTTTCAAACGAATAATTCTAGCTCTTTTTGTATACGCATCTTCTTTTAAACCTTCTGCTCTTGTAATAAGATCCGAAATTCTCATTCCCTCAGTATAAGAATAATAATCTGGTCTAAAAACAGCACCTTCAATTTTAATTCGATTTTCAAATCGATTTAAAATTTTAGTAACTTTAAATACATCTCCAGATTGAGGAGAATAAGAGCTGTATTCACTTTCGTTTATATCATGCACTTTAAATTCTTTTCCTGTTTTTTGCATAACCTTTACAGATGCTGTGTATGCAAACTCATTAAATCCTGATGTAAAGGATAATAAATCTGAAAATGTTTCTCCTTTTTTCATTTCAAAGATACCCGGACGTTTCACTTCTCCTTCAACTGTGACTCTTTGACTATATGCCGGAATTCTAATTACATCATTATCTTTTAAACTAACATTATCCGATTGATCCCCTTTAACTAAAAATTTATAAATATCAACATTTTTGTAAATTTTATTATTTCGAATTAATTCTATATTTCTGTAACTACCATTTTTACCTGGTCCTCCAGCTAGATGCAATGCATTGTAAACAGATGCTAGTGATGAAATTGAATAATTACCCGGTTGCTTTCCTCCAACAATCGTCACTTTGATAGTCCTTATATCACTTAAACTTATACTAACCTGAGATTGCCCTGATCTAACTGTACTATAAACTCTTGCAATTGCAGCTTTTATTTTTTGTGAGGCTGCTTCAATTGACATTCCTGCCACTGCAATTTGTCCAACATTTTGAATGGTAATTTTACCTTCAAAATTTACAGGAACAGTATCATCAAATTGCTGAACACCATAAACACTAACTTCTAACTTATCACTAGGCCCTAGAACATAATTTACTGGAGTTGCCATTTTTAAATCTGGCTCAAAATTTAAAGTAGGATTATCGAACAATTCAGACCCAAAAATTAAAGCGTTTAGAGAATCCTTAACTTTTTCATTTTTAATTTTTTCTTGTTTTCTTCCAAACTCTGAATCTTTATCTACTATTTTTGATTTAATGTCATTATTTTTGTCTTTTGAATTCTCTTTTGAATTTTTCTTTTCAAATTCAGTAAGTTTAATTTTTAACTTATTAAACTCCGTTTGAGTCATTCCTTTTGATAAAGCCATTGACTCAACTTGATCGATTGTTGTATTATTACTTTTCAATTGAGCACTAATTTTAGCCAAGTCATCATTTGACAAATAATCAACCTGTATGGTACTTAAATCCTTCGACTTAAGTATATCTTGTGCATTTACATTAAATGACAATAATAAAATAAAAAACAGAGTAAGAACGTATATTATCTTTTTCATATTGAATTATAATTTAACCTTAAACTTGGTTTAAATAAAATTGCTTGTTGTTTTATGAGTATTGCTTTTGATAATAATCTTTATAAGACCCAGAGGTTACATTTTGCAACCATTCTTCATTATTAAGATACCAATTAATTGTTTTCTCAAGTCCTTCTTCAAAAGTTACAGAAGGTTTCCAACCCAATTCTTTATTAATTTTTGAAGCATCGATTGCATAACGCAAATCATGTCCAGGTCTGTCTTTCACATAAGTGATTAACTTTTGAGAAGTTCCCTCAATTCTACCTAATTTTTCATCCATAATCTCGCATAGTAGTTTTACCAAATCAATGTTTTTCCATTCGTTAAAACCACCAATATTATAGGTGTCATGATTCTTCCCTTCATGAAAAACTAAATCTATAGCAATGGCATGATCTTCTACAAATAACCAGTCACGTGTATAATTTCCATCTCCATAAACTGGCAATGGCTTATTATTTATAATATTATTTATAAAAAGTGGAATTAATTTTTCAGGAAAATGATACGATCCATAATTATTTGAACAATTAGTTAAAACATAAGGCAAACCATAAGTTTCGCCATAAGCTCTTACAAAATGATCTGAACTAGCTTTTGAAGCAGAATATGGAGAATTTGGATCATAAGGTGTTGTCTCAGTAAATAATCCTTCAGCGCCCAAAGAACCATATACCTCATCTGTACTTATATGGTAAAATCTTTTTCCTTCAAAATCGCCTTTCCACTGATTTTTTGCTGCATTTAACAAATTCATCGTTCCAATTACATTTGTTTTCACAAATGCTAATGGATCTTCAATAGAACGATCAACATGTGATTCTGCAGCCAAATGTAAAACACCTTCAAAATTATGCTCAGCAAAAAGTTCATTTATAAACGTCTCATCTACAATATCTCCCTTTATGAATGTATAATTCGAGTTGGTTTCAATATCTTTTATATTCTCAAGATTCCCAGCGTATGTTAACGCATCCAGATTGAAAATTTGATATTCTGGATACTTGTTTACAAAACGTCTTACAACATGAGAACCTATAAAACCAGCACCACCAGTTATTAGAATTTTTTTCATTTCAACTTCAATTAATTTAATAATTCTGAATTTTGTTTTTCCAGTTCACTATATATATCTTTCACCTCCTGTGAATTTTCTTTCTGCAAGATTAAATTCGCTGTTTCAGTATGTACAAAGATTGTATTTTTCAATCCTAAGAAAGTAGTGTGGCTTTCACATCCAATAACCATATTTCCATTTGAATCTGTTGGATGTCCATTTGAAACGAGATATTCATAAACTGATTCAAATGAGCCTAAATCTGACCAAGAAAATGACGCGGGAACTACCTTAATTTTTTTACTACGTTCCATAACTGCATAATCAATACTAATTGAAGGAATTTCTAAAGAAGAGCTTAAATCTAAAAAACCATTTTGAGATGTCTCCCAAACTATCTTCGATTTCTCATAAACATCTGGCTGAAATTGCTTTAGTTCGTCCAAAAGGACACCAGCTTTAAAACAGAACATACCACTGTTCCATAAGAAATTACCTCTTGCTATAAATTCTTTTGCAGTAGTTTCATTTGGTTTTTCACGAAACGATATTACTTTGTCTCCTTTCGACTCAATATAACCATATCCTGTTTCTGGTTTAGTTGGAATAATTCCAAATGTTACTATATAACCATCTTTGGCTTTTGAAATTGCTTTTTGAATAGCATTATTATAATCATCCATTTTATCAATAATATGATCTGATGGAGTAATAATTAAAACATCATCTTCATTAGACGCAAACGCAGCGAAAGCAATTGCTGCGGCAGTATTTCTAGGTGTTGCTTCAACAATATTTAGGTAAGACGTTTTGGTTTTATCCATTACTTTTCCGCTTAAATGATGATTATCGACATTTCCTACTACCATTACTTTATCAGCTAAATGACTATTTCTTTCAACAGTCATTTCAAATAAAGATTTTCCTTCAAATATCTCAAGATATTGTTTTGGTTGGCTTTTGCGAGAAAGAGGCCATAATCTACTTCCTACTCCACCAGTTAAAATCACATGTATTATCGAATTATTTGTTTCCATTTTTCCTTAAAATTAAAAAAGGTTAAAAAGCACTATAGCCTATTATCAGCTGTTGCACCTAAAACCCCTTTAACATCATATAATAAACTATTATCTTTTTGTAATTTCGAAAAATTTAATTTTAAAAATTCCTTATGTGCTACGCCTAAAACTATAGCATCGAATTTTTCATTTGATAGCGAATTAATAGTATTTAATTTGTATTCTTTTTTAACTTCTTCAATGTTTGCTAAAGGATCGAATATTGTAACTATTATTCCGTATTCATTTAATGCCTTTATAACATCAACAATTTTAGTATTACGGACATCTGGACAGTTTTCTTTAAAAGTAATTCCTAACATTAGAAGACTTGCTCCGTTTACAGAAATACCTTTTTTTATCATTAACTTAACAACCTGTGAAGCTATATATTCTCCCATACTGTCATTCAAACGTCTTCCTGCTAAAATTATTTCAG
Organism: uncultured Flavobacterium sp.; assembly: GCF_963422545.1. NCBI lineage: Bacteria > Pseudomonadati > Bacteroidota > Flavobacteriia > Flavobacteriales > Flavobacteriaceae > Flavobacterium > uncultured Flavobacterium sp. Next base: position 48,321 of record NZ_OY730231.1, on the reverse strand, counting down.
GATGATATCCAAACTCTTGTGCTCTTTGTGCTAAATAATAAGGGTCAACACCTATACAATGTCCTCCAACTAATCCCGGCTTAAAAGGTAAAAAGTTCCATTTTGTAGAAGCTGCCGCTAATACCTCTTGGGTATCAATATTCATTAAATTGAATATTTTAGCTAATTCATTTACAAAAGCAATATTTATATCTCTTTGGGAATTTTCGATAACCTTAGCTGCTTCTGCAACTTTAATCGTTGGAGCTAAGTAGGTACCTGCCGTAATTACAGATTTGTAAAGCGCATCGACTTTTAATCCTATTTCTGGAGTTGAACCTGAGGTTACTTTAAGAATTTTTTCTACTGTATGTTCTTTATCTCCTGGATTTATTCTCTCAGGCGAATAACCTGCAAAGAAGTCTTTATTAAATTTCAATCCTGAGACTTTTTCCAAAACCGGCACACATTGTTCTTCAGTTACTCCTGGATAAACAGTAGATTCATAAATTACAACATCTCCTTTTTTCAAAATTTTACCAACTGACTCACTCGATTTATATAAAGGAGTTAAATCAGGACGATTATTTTTATCAACGGGAGTTGGAACCGTTACTATGAAATAATTACAATCTGCTATATCGTCCAAATAACTAGTACAATACAGCCCCACTTTAGAATTACGGCTATCAACTAAAACTTTTTGTAAAGTTTCGTCATCGACTTCTAATGTTGTATCTATACCTGATTTAAGCGAAGAAACTCTGGCTTCATTTATATCAAATCCGACAACTGCATATTTCGTAGCAAATAATCTGGCCAAAGGTAAACCAACATAACCTAAACCGATAACGGCTACTTTTATGTTTTCATCCAATTTATACTGTTTTTTATCCACTTCGTTCATTACAATTCACGGCTTCGCCGCTCTGAGTCACAAAGGCTTGACACAGATACTCAAAATTCATTTTCGGCAAATATAACACATTAAGTCAATTTATTCAATACGGTTTCCTATAATACTAGAAAATGGACTATTAAAAAAAACTCAAAAACATCAACCCTCTATTAATCAGCATGTATAAAAAAAACAAAAAATAAAATCTCAAAATAAAGAAATTTCATCTTCTGTTTTAATTTATAATAGCTACACTATAACTCTGTTATTTGTATTTTATTTTAAGCACACACCCTAAAGATTCTAAAACTAATATATAATGAGTATTAGAAACCTCCTGAACTATCGCATCTTGATTACTAAAAGCTCCTGTTTCCAATTTAATACGATCCCCAGGTTGAATTGAATTAACTGAAATATCACTTATATTTGAAGCCATCAGGCTCTTTTTTATAATATTAATTTCTTCATCTCTAACAATCGCAGGCTTTCCGAGCCAAAACAAATATCGTACTACACCCGCTATCTGAAAAACAGAATTTCGATCAACATTCTCTAATTGCACAAACACATATGAGTTAAAAAGCGGCACTTCAACCTTCTTTTTTCTATCAGACCACTCTTTTATTTGGGTAATTAATGGACAATAACATTCTATCCCAATCTGATTAAGCTTTTCTGCAACTTTTTTCTCCCATTTAGGTTTCGTATACACTACATACCAATTCATCTTTTCTCTTTTTATTGAAATAAAACTTTTAAACCCATCTCTCCTTCATATTAAACTCTACTTCAATAAATTTTCAACTACGAACCAATTCCTTTGTAGACAAATCCTATTGATTCCATTTCTTTTGAGTTCAATATATTCCTACCATCAAAAAGGAATGCTGGCTTATGCATCGAATCATAAATTTTTCGCCAATCATAAGTTGTAAATTCATCCCATTCAGTTAAAACTGCAATAGCATGAGCACCTTTACAAGCTTCATAAGCATTATCAAATGTTGATAGTGCATTACTATTTTCATCAACTATTCTTGTTTCTAAATAATTCAGATCATTCAACATTTTATTTCTTGAAACTTTCGGATCGTAAACAGAAATTTGTGCCTGTTCATTAATCAAATCATCAGCAATGTATATTGCAGCAGATTCTCGAGTATCATTTGTGTCTTTTTTGAAAGCCCATCCTAAAAACGTTATTTTCTTATCGGCAACAGTATTGTAAAGTGTCTGAACTATTTTATTTGAAAACCTTCTTTTCTGATAATCATTCATAATAATAACCTGCTCCCAATAATCAGCAACTTCTCTTAATCCATATGATTTTGCAATATAAACTAAATTCAAGATATCTTTTTGGAAACACGAACCACCAAACCCAACTGAAGCTTTTAGAAATTTAGATCCAATTCGGCTATCCATACCTATTGCTTTAGCAACCTCATTTACATCGGCACCAGTTTTTTCACATAATTCAGACATTGCATTTATAGACGAAATGCGTTGCGCTAAAAATGCATTTGCAGTTAGCTTAGACAATTCTGAAGACCAAACATTTGTCGTCAGGATTTTATCTTTACTTACCCAATTTGCATAAACATCAACTAAAGCATTAATTGCTTCTTCGCCTTCTGGTGTTGAATCTCCACCAATTAAAATTCTATCTGGATTTAATAAATCTGTAACAGCAGTTCCTTCAGCCAAAAATTCAGGATTTGACAAAATCTGGAACTGAACTCCATTTCCGGTATTATCTAAAATACTTTTTATTGCCTCAGCAGTTCTCACGGGAAGTGTTGATTTCTCAACAACGATTTTATTTTCCTTGGCTACTTTTGCAATTTGTCTGGCACAAAGTTCTATATACTTTAAATCTGCAGCCATACCTTTTCCTTTACCGTAAGTTTTGGTTGGAGTATTAACTGAAATAAAAATTACCTGGGCTTCATCAATTGCTTTTTCTACTTCTGTCGAAAAGAAAAGATTTCGTCCCCTAGCCTCAGCTACTATTTCTGAAAGTCCCGGTTCATATATTGGGATATTATCTGTATTTGGATCATTCCAATCTTTAATTCTTTGTTCGTTCAAATCGACAACAGTGACTTGAATATTTGGACATTTTTGAGCAATTACTGCCATTGTTGGCCCACCAACATAACCTGCTCCAATGCAACAAATTTTTATGATTTTCATTTAATATACTATTATCTTAATCTCTTTTTTATTTCAAATTATTCCAATACCAACTCACTGCTTCTTTCAACCCATCTTGCAAAGAATATTCTGGATTATACCCTAATACTGTTTTTGCTTTATCAATACTTGCCAGTGAGTGCGGAATATCTCCCGCTCTATTCACTCCATAAACAACTTCAACATCTGCAATTTTAGAATCAAATTCAGATAAATATTTTTTCAAATATCCAATCAAATCATTTAATGTGTTTCGATCACCAAATGCTGTGTTGTAAACTGTATTAATTGCATCAGGATTCTGACTTGATATAGCCAATTCGTTCATCTGAATTACATTATCTATATAGGTAAAATCACGAGAATAATTCCCATCTCCATTAATCACAGGACTTTCATGTTTTATCAATTGCATGACAAATTTAGGAATCACTGCAGCATAGGCTCCATTAGGATCTTGTTTACGTCCAAAAACGTTAAAATATCTCAATCCTATTGTTTCTAACCCGTAAGCTCTGCTAAAAATTTCAGCATATAATTCGTTTACATATTTTGTAATCGCATATGGTGACAATGGTTTTCCAATAACATCTTCTACTTTTGGCAATCCTTCAGAATCTCCATAAGTTGAAGAACTTGCTGCATATACAAAACGCTTTACTTTAGCATCACGAGAAGCAACCAACATATTCAAAAAACCCGATACATTTACATCATTTGTCGTAATTGGATCATTTATAGATCTTGGAACCGAACCTAAAGCAGCTTGATGCAAAACATAATCCACTCCTTCAACAGCTAAAACACAATGAGCAATATTTCGAATATCTCCTTCAATTAATTTAAAATTAGGATTCCTTATAAAATCTTTCAAATTATGACGATGGCCTGTCGAAAAATTATCCAGACAAATTACTTTATGACCAATTCCTAAGAAATACTCGCATAAATTTGACCCAATAAAACCAGCTCCGCCCGTAATTAAAATTGTATTTTGAGATAATTCATTCATTTAATTCAAATTATTTTTTATTGAATTTATTTAAAATAGTCTTCCACAAACTTAATTTAACTACTTCATCATGATATCCGTTTGAATAAACCCCATAGCCATAACCATATGATGAACCATATTTTGCTTTATTTTCATAACCATTCAAAACAATACTTGCGTTATTTAGTTCACCTCTTTTGACTCTAGTATTTAGTAACGCTATCATCTCTTTTTTCGTATAGTTTTGTCTAACTATATAAAGTGTTACATCAGCATACTGAACTAATTCTAATGCATCTGACACAAGACCAACAGGCGGAGTATCCAAAATAACATAATCATACTTTTGTTTTAATTCATCTATCATTTCCTTCATAGCCTCACTCAAAATTAATTCAGAAGGATTTGGCGGAACTGGACCAGAAAGAATAACGTCAAGATTTGGAATTTGTGTTCTATTAATAATTTCATCCAAACTATTTTGTTTAATCAAATAGTTTACTACCCCCAATTGATTGGTTAAATTAAACTCTTCTGCTAATCTCGGCTTTCTTAAATCTAATCCAATAACAACCGTTTTCTTTTCACTTAAAGCAAAAACAGTAGCAATATTTATTGAACAAAATGTCTTTCCTTCTCCACTGATAGAAGAAGTTATCATTAATGTTTTTGAACCACTTACTTGTTGTCTTTTGTACAAAAACTGCAATGAGGAACGAATTCCTCTAAAAGCTTCAGAAAGTGCTGATTTTGGCTTATCAAAAACAGCAAGACTGACAGCGTCTTTATTAACTCCAACAACTCCTATTAGTGGTATATCTGTTAATTTACTAACATCATCTGCATTCTGAATCGAATTATTGATAAAAAACAATACAAAAACAAATAGCAAGGGCATTAATACTCCTAAAAACAATGCAAGTATATAATTCGCAGAAGTTTTAGGACCAACCAATCCTCCTCCTATATCTTTTGCCGAATCAATAAAATGAATATCAGATAAATTAGACGCCTTTACAATCTCTGCCTCATTTCGTTTCTTAAGAAATTCAGTATAAATATTATCATTTAAATCGTACTTCCTTTGTATTTTTAGCAATTCTTGTTGCTCTTCCGGAAGTCTTTTTACGGTACTTTCGGCTTCACCAATTTTAGCATTAACTAATGACAAATCGTACAACAATGATGTTTTTGCTGTTGTAATATTCTCCAACAGAACATCTTTAACTGCACGCATTTGATTATCAAAATCCTTAAAAATTTTATCACTTTTTACAGCATAAGCCATCTCAGATCTCTGAGTAGAAAGCGCAATAAGTTTTGACACATTTGCCACAATATTTGGATCTTCAATTCCTGCAACAGAAGGTGCCGGTAATCTTGAATAATCAACACTATTATTTAAATACGCTTTTAAGGAATTATAATACGCAATTTTTCTGGTAACCTGATCTCGTTCAACATCAAAATCCATAATTTTGTCAGAAAACTTCGCGCCTCCTCCCTCTATTTCGTAAACATTTTTATCCTTTCGAAAAGTTTTTAATTCATTTCCTGTCTGTTTCAATTGCGACTCCATTGCAACTAACGTACTATCAATAAACCTAATGGTGTTTGTTGCAAATTGATTTTTTCCGTCCAATTGAATTTTGATCAGCATTCTTACTGTAGCATTCAAATACTCTACCATTCTGGCTTTATTTGTACCTTGCATGCTTAGTGTTAACAGGGAACCCCCGCCCTTATCGCTCTCAACATTTACACCTCTATATTGGGACACTGTTCCATCAAAATCATTAAATTTTACAAAATACTCTTTTCCTTTGTAAAAACCGGGATTATCATTTATCTGTAATTTCCAATTCAAAAATGGCAATGAAACTTGCTCTCCAACCTTATATTTTTTCGTAAATATCGTAGGTTGAACCGAAGTATTACTATAAGTATTAGTAGAATATGTAATTAAAGAAACAGAACTATTTTCAAAAGGAATTTGAATCTGATATTCATTTTCGCTAAGAAATTTAATACTTATCAAAGTATTTGCAAGCTGCGGTTTTACTTTATCAATACTTACATAAAAAGGAACTGCTCCATAGGAATCAATTAAATTATATTCTCCCTGCTCCAGATAATCGATGTAATACTGCAATTTATCCACAACCAATTCATTATGGGAACGCGATTGTATTATTGTAGAAATCCCATTTACTTGATCTGAAATTCCACCCCAATTGAAAACTAAACTAGTATTAGACGTAAAAAACGGATTGCTTTCTTCTTTGATAGAAATCATCGTCTGCATTCCGTAAATTTTCTCTTTACGAATATTTACCTGATATGCAATCGTAAAAGCAATTATCAAACTAACCAAAAACCATTTCCAATAACTGGCAATTTTCAACAAAAAACCTTTAAAATCAAAACTTGAATGATTTTCAAAAATGGAAAAATCTTTTATATCTAACATCTTTTAAATTTAGTTTTATTTTTTGATAATTAAATATACCGTTGTTGCTAATGACAATAAAGTAATTATAGTACCTATTGACTGTATACCAGTCTGGCCAGTTCCCCAAGTTTTTTGTTTCAAAGGCTTTACGTAAATATAGTCGTTAGGCTGTAGGTAATAATAGGGAGATTTCATCACATTGACATCTGTAAGATCAATATTACTCATCAATACTCCAGTTGGAGTTTGGCGAATTACTGTAACAGCTTTTCTATCCCCAACCGTATTGATATCACCTGAGTTAGCTATAGCCTCCATAATATTTACATGTTCTTTAAACAAAACTTTTGTTCCGGTACTCCCAACTTCACCGTTAATAGTATATCTAAAGCCCGCTAACTTGACAGTTACAAAAACATTTGCATCGGTTTTAAAATATTCTTCAAGCAATTTTTTTTCAATTACTATCCTAACCTCTTCAGGCGTATAACCTATTACATTAATTTCTCCTAAAATTGGCATTCTAATATTACCATGATCATCAACTGTAAATCCATCAAAATACAAAGCCGCTTCTGTTTTTCCACTAACTGTTGAAGAATTTTCTGTTGTGCTGAAAATAGAAACCAATTTAGGATCAATTGCTTTTATACTGATACTTAAAATATCATTTACCTGCAATCTATATGGTTTAGACTCTACTGCCGAAATAGTATTTTGTTCTCCAGAAACGTTTTTATTTTGCAAATACACCAAATCTTTTATAGGAATACAAGATGTAAATAGTGTACTGGCTAATAGTAATATAAAAAAGCTGTTTTTAGTCATTATTGGGGATTTTATCGCAAATATAGCTTTTCCTTTAATCTTCAGAAAATCTATATCTTGTTTGGGGCATATTTAATTGTTTTTGAAAGTTTTTTCAAACGGAATACGATGTAGAATACTCCGTCCGAGGGTAATTTCGTCTGCGTATTCTAATTCATCGCCAACAGAAATACCTCTTGCTATCGTAGAAATTATAATTTCTGATTCGGCTATCTGTTTATAAATATAAAAATTCGTAGTATCACCTTCCATAGTTGAACTTAAAGCAAAAATGATCTCTACTACTTTTCCTGATTTTACTTTTTCGACTAAACTTGAAATATTCAACTGACTTGGGCCAACACCTTCAATTGGAGAAATTTTCCCACCAAGAACATGATAAATTCCTTTATACTGACCAGTATTTTCAATAGCCATAACATCACGAATATCCTCAACAACACAAATCGTTTGATGATTTCTTGCTGCGTTTGCACAAATCTCACAAACTTTTGTGTCTGAAATATTGTGACAACTTTCGCAAAACTTAATATCTGCACGCATGTTTAATAGTGCTTGAGATAAAAAAACCGTTTGTTCTTTTGGTTGTTTTAATAAATGAAGAACCAATCGCAATGCTGTTCTCTTACCAATTCCTGGTAATTGAGACATTTCGTTGACTGCTTTTTCTATTAATTTTGATGAAAATTCCATGAAAACAAAAGTAATATTTTTAATGATTTAGCCCCGATAGAAGTGGAAATCCTTTTTGTTTTTTTCTTTAAAAAACAAAAAGATTGAAACGGATAGCGGGAATAGCTCCTTAAAAAATTAATATTGATTCGTTGCTAATAAAACCAAAGTACATGCAACTTCTTTCTTGATATTATTTAACTCTAACAATTGATAAAGCTCAGGATTTTCTGTTCCAGGATTAAAAACAACTCTTTTGGGTTGTGCTTCAATAATGTAATTATAATAATCACGTTGGCGTGCTGGATTCAAATACAAAGTAACAGTGTCTATATTTTTTACCGGAATCGCTTTTGTATAAATTTTCACACCCGCAACTTCACCTGTATTTTGACCAATTGCTAAAACAGTATGCCCTTTTTCAACTAACATATTTACAGCTCTAAAAGCGTAACGTTCTGGCTTTGTGGTAGCACCAAGAACTAAAGTTTTTTTATTTTTCATCATTTTTAAATATGCTACAAAAGTAATCAAAATAGAGCCGATAATTCAATAAATAAGCCATTTACATAAAAAGCCAAACATAAAGTTTGGCTTTTACAATTACTATCTTTCTATTATAGGACAAATACTTTCATCTATATCTCTATCCCAAACAAATTTACCATTAAGCCAAACCTGTTTAACCACTGTATAACATTCGTCTATCTCAAAAGTTGATTCCAAGGTATCTCTACTAGTTTCATTCCATTGAACATAAGTTATTCTTTTCTTAGATTTATCAAGATTATTCATCTCTATTCTAATTTTATAACCATTTTTAGAATTAAAAATCCTAAAACCTCTGGGGGAATCTAAATTTGAATTATAATATTCCTGAGCCACTCCGTTTACTACATAAAACAGTTTTATTTTAGACACATCTAAAGAGTTTGAATTTTGAGGATCTAATATATCTTCCCCTTGAGTATTACGAACATAAAAATCTATACCTATACCATAATAATAGCTTGAACATCTGGATTCATTTGAACTATCACAGCTCAAAAAAGCAGTAGTTATCAAAAAAATTAATAATTTCTTTATCATAATTATGGTTTTATATTATAAATCATTTTTACATTTTTATTATAGCTAGTATTAGTCACATTTTCATTTGTATCAGACATATTAAAATCATTATATGCAAAAAAACCATCACTATATCCTCCCCAGCCCCAATTCATATGAAAATAAAGTGTGGTATTACTTGTACAATTATTAAATTCGTACTTAGTTGCTTTATATCCATCGCAAACCCACATATGCCCTCCAGAATCGCTAGAACCAGATAATATAACTGGTCTATCTTCGGCTAAATTACTCTTTACCACTTGATAACTATAATCAGCCCAATCGGCAGAACTATATCCAAATTTTTCTTTTAAGACCTTACCCATATTACAACTATTAGTTACTCCTGTACCAGAACAAGAATATGAAGGTTGACCAGGATACACATTAGTAATAGCTTTATTGACATCCCATATAAACTGAGCTGCTGCATCAGTTGAAGTATTATAATCCATGAATGACCAATTATAATTTGTTGGATATTCATAGTATTTCATAATCTGAGCCATAGCGATTGGAACACAGCCTGCAAATGCACGTTTGCTAACACCATCACAATTAATATATGGCATTGCACTATTAAATCCTTTTTGTTGATCCCAAAATACTGCCAAAAAAGGCCCCTTTGTATCTGTGGTAACACGATTATAACATTTGTCAGATGGCGCTTGCTGAAGCAAATTTCTACTAACCAAAACTTCACTTACTTGACTCCAAATTAATCTCTCTTTTTCAGTCTGTTTTATCATAGATTTTTGAATAGCAGTAATCTGGCCTTTTGCATTTGCTACCCAAGATTTAAGCCCATCTGGATACAATACATCCTTACCTTTATCTACAGCAAACTTATCATCCTCAGAAAACGCAATTATTGGTTGAGCCCTGTTATCTGCAGAAAGAATAACATATCCCCCCTCAATATAATTTATAACGTAGAACACTGTATTGCCAATATCATTCTTAACTTCATCAACCGCTTCAATTCTCTTTTTAATAGTACTTTTACCTGTATGAGAATTACTAGCATTGGACTTAAATGAAATTTCTGATCCAATTTCCTTTGCCCTAGATAGCTCCACAAAGTTTTCTTGTGAAACCTTAGTAGAGTCTCCTAAATCATTCTCCTTAGAACAGGAAAAAATCACTAGTAGAACCAAAATAAAAAACCATTTGTTAACTTTTGTTTGTCTCATAATTTACATTTTTAAATAATTATTAATAATCATTTAAATTAGTTTTAAAAAAAAGTTAATTTCACCAAGATAAGCCACAAGAATAACATTATAAGACATCTTTAAACAATCATTTATTTTCAACTTTAAACTAAATTTCTTTCAATAAACTTATACCTTTGATATCACTTAATTCAATATAAAAACTAACAAGTTCTAAGTAAATAAAATCAACCAATCTTCTTATTGCTTTAAAATATGATCATATAGAAAACTTTAGAACCTTAGAAATTGACTATTTTTACTTCATTAACCAAAACAATATGGATTTATTCATTTACTTATTTGCTGCTCTTTTTTCAGTTTTAAACCCAATAGGCACAGTTCCAATTTTTGTTGGATTAACACAACATGATTCTCAAAAAGAACGCTCCCGCATTTCGCTTTGGACTGCTATAAACGTTTTTATCATTTTGATTGTTTCTTTTTTTATCGGACAATATGTTCTGTCTTTCTTCGGAATTAGCATTGATGCACTTCGCATTGCCGGCGGAATTGTAATTGTAAATTCAGGTTTTTCTTTACTGTCCGGAAAGTTCAACAAAAAACGAGGAATCAATAAAAAGATCGAAAATGAGGCACACCAACGAAACGATATTGCTTTGACTCCATTAGCAATACCAATGTTAGCTGGTCCCGGATCAATTTCTTTATTAATTGCTTTTTATCAGGAACATCATGGAGTGGAAGAAATTATCATTTCGTCTTTGGCAATTTTTGCAATTGCAGTTGCTATTTTTGCAATTCTAAAAAGTGCTCATTATTTAGCAAGAATACTAGGTGCTTCAGGAATTGTAGCAATATCCAGAATTGTTGGTTTTATTGTAATCTCTATTGGAATACAATATATTGTAAGTTCGATCATCAATATTGTTAAAGGAAATTTTTAATATAAGAGAGTTTATTTTAAAATAAGAAAGGGATAGAACATTAAAATTCTATCCCTTTCTTATAATATCTATAAAGATTCTAGTTTCTTGGCAAAAACACTTCAGCCATCATACATCTGGCACTTCCACCTCCACAAGCTTCTATTGTATCTAAACTTGAACTTAAAATTTCAGCATGATTTTCTAATTGTGAAATTTGTTTCGGAGTTAAACTCTGATGTGCCGATGCGCTCATAACGATATATTTCTTATCATTTGTACCTCGAACTTCCAACATATTACCCGCAAAGTTATTCACCTGCGCTTCGGTAATCAAAATAATTTCTTTTTTATCGGCTTTTAGGTTTTCGAGAACCATTTTGCGTTCTTTTTTATCATCAATACAATCTGCACAAATTACAGCAAAAGTCTCACCTAAACACATCATAACATTTGTATGATATATTAATTTACGCTCACCATCTACAGTTTGAAATGCTTCAAAAATAACCGGAGCATAATCAAAATCTTCACAGAATTCAATAAACAATTCTTCATCTGCACGAGGTGACAAAGCGCAATAAGCTTTTGCATTCGCACGATCTAAAAGCAAACTTCCGGTTCCTTCCAAAAAAAAGCCATCATCTTCTGCCGATGTATAATCCATTATATTAGAAATCTCAAAACCTTTTTCTTCAAGAGTATCTAAGATATCTTCACGACGTTCCTGACGACGATTTTCTGCAAACATTGGATATAATGCTACATCTCCATTCTCATGGAAAGAAACCCAGTTATTTGGAAAAATACTATCGGGAGTATCAGTCTCCAAAGTATCTTCTATTACAGTAACATCAACTCCTACCGCTCTTAGTTTTTCAACAAAAGTATCAAACTCTTGTTGTGCTTTAGCATTTACTGTACTAGGCAAAAGTCCGTCTAATACTTTTTGGTAATAATTATTAACAGCAGTTTGTTCGTTCATCCTGAAAGCAACTGGCCGAATCATTACGATTGCATTTGTTGTTTGTTTCATGTTTTATCGTTTTTTGTTTCACTTTTCAGGTTTCAAGTTGTATAAACTTAAACCTGAAACTTGAAATTATTTTAATCTCTAATTAAAGGTAAAGTCGAACATCTCAATAATCCCTCTTGCTTCGCAATCTCCGCATAAGGAATTTCTTCAACAGTAAATCCGCTTGCACGAAGCCAATTATTTAGTCGAGTAAAGTTTTTTTCCGAAACGACAACATTATCATCAATAGAAAATACGTTTGAACACATATTATACATTTCGTTTCTTTCGATATGAAATAAATTTTCTTTCCCAAAAAGGTTTACTAAATATAAATAATCAGCTTCTTCACGGAAACCTCTTTTATAAATAATCCCTTTATTTTTTCCAACGGGCTGAAAACAACAATCTAAGTGTAAAGCATTGTCACGAGCTTCTAATTTAGATTTTACTAAATCAAATTCTTTAACAATTTTATTAGGAAACAATTCTTTTATATAATTTACACCGTACATATTTGTTCTTGCTGTAATGTAATCTTTATAATCACTTCCTTTGTATGTCCCAATAAAAATATGATCGTTCCAAAGCATTACGTCTCCGCCTTCAATATGAACTTCTTCTGGCGGACGAACTACTTTTAAAGAATCCATTTGATCGATTATATATTGAATTGCGTCTAACTCACGCTCTCTATCAGGCAAAATGTTTGATTTTACAAACGTATCATCAATTACAAAACCAATATCTCTTGCAAAAATCTGATTGTAGTTTTCAATCATTTCCGGACGATAAACTTTTACATCATATTTTTTAAAGACTGTATTAAAAGCTTCCATTTCAACAACCATATCTTCTTCGATTGGATAGGTTCCTGCCTTAATATGTTCCAATGATTTAGGATCATAAGCCTCTTCTAAAGATGGAGTTGGCCCATTATGAACAGCTGAACCCAAAACTACAGCCCGTAATCTTGACGTTTCGTTCTTTATATTTAATTGCAACATAACTTTATTATATTTTGGGCAAAGATAAAAAAAGCTTCACAGTTAAGTGAAGCTTTAAAATGTTTTTATTTGTTCGACTTAAAGTCTCTAAGCGGATGTCCTGTGTAGACTTGTCTTGGTCTACCAATTGGTTCTTTGTTTTCACGCATTTCTTTCCATTGCGCAATCCAACCTGGTAATCTACCAATAGCAAACATTACTGTAAACATATCTGTCGGGATCCCAAGTGCTCTGTAGATAATTCCAGAATAGAAATCAACATTTGGATATAGGTTTCTTGATTTGAAGTAATCATCCTCAAGAGCAGCCATTTCTAATTTCTTAGCGATTTCTAAAATCGGATCATCAACACCTAAAGTATCTAACACTTCTTTAGCCGCTTTTTTAATGATTTTAGCTCGTGGATCAAAGTTTTTATAAACTCTATGACCAAATCCCATTAAACGGAAAGGATCATTTTTATCTTTTGCTTTCGCCAAAAACTTATCAGTATCACCTCCATCTTTATTAATATCTTCAAGCATTTCAAGAACAGCTTGATTTGCACCACCATGAAGAGGCCCCCAAAGCGCAGAAACTCCAGCAGAAATTGAAGCAAATAAACCCGCATGAGATGAACCAACCATTCTAACTGTAGAAGTAGAGCAATTTTGCTCGTGATCGGCATGAAGAATAAACAATTTATCCAATGCATCAATAACAATCGGATTAGCAGAGTAAGGTCCTGTAGGCAATTTAAACATTAATTGCATAAAATTCTCTACATAACCTTGTGTATTATCATAATAGTTTAACGGATAACCCATTGATTTTCTGTATGTCCATGTAGCAATTACAAGAAATTTACCCATTGTTTTACAAATGGCCTCATACATTTCTTTTTCATTTTCAACATTAACCGCTTTTGGGTTAAAGGCTGTTAAAGCACTGGTTAAAGCTGACAAAACACCCATTGGATGAGCTGTTTTTGGGAAACCATCAATGATATTTTTCATTTCTTCGTTTACCAAAGTATGTTTTTTAATACCATTTTCGAACTGCTCTAATTCTTGAGCTGTTGGTAATTCACCAAAAATCAAAAGATAAGATACCTCTAGAAAACTAGCTTTCTCAGCCAAATCTTCAATTGAATATCCTCTGTAACGCAAAATTCCTAATTCTCCGTCTAAGAATGTGATCTCACTTTTACATGAACCAGAATTTTTGTATCCCGGATCAATAGTAATAAAACCAGTTAAATCACGTAATTTGTTAATATCGATAGCTGATTCATTTTCACTTCCTGTGATTACCGGAAGTTCAATTTTTTGACCATCTACTTCTAATGTAGCTATTTTTGACATAATATATCGGAAATAAATCTTTAAAATAATAATTTATCAAATCTAAGGAATTTAAGACTAATTAAAAAAAGAATACTGCTATGAATTTGTTAAAACTCCAAAAAAAAAACCATTCGCAAAAGCGAATGGTTTGAATTCAATATATAACTCTTACAATTATTTAATTTTGAAAGCGTTTAATCCAGGAAAATAAGCAGTACTTCCAAGCTCTTCTTCAATTCTCAATAATTGATTGTATTTTGCCATACGATCAGAACGAGAAGCAGAACCTGTTTTAATTTGACCACAGTTTAAAGCTACTGCTAAATCTGCAATAGTATTATCTTCAGTTTCTCCTGAACGGTGAGACATTACTGAAGTGTAACCAGCATTTTTAGCCATATTTACAGCAGCAATCGTTTCAGTCAAAGTACCAATTTGGTTCACTTTTACTAAAATTGAATTTGCAATTCCTTTTTCAATACCAGTTGACAAACGTGCAACATTAGTTACAAATAAATCATCACCTACTAATTGTACTTTATTTCCAATTTTTTCAGTTAAATATTTCCATCCATCCCAGTCATCTTCATACATACCATCTTCGATTGAAATAATTGGATATTTAGCAGCAAGTTCAGCCAAATAATCAGCTTGCTCTTCAGAAGTTCTGATTTTTCCAGTTTCACCTTCAAATTTAGTATAATCGTATTTACCATTTACATAGAATTCAGAAGCTGCACAGTCAAGAGCAATCATAATTTCGTCACCAAAAGTATATCCTGCTTTTTCAACTGCTAATTTAATAGTATCTAAAGCATCTTCAGTACCACCTGCTAAGTTTGGAGCAAAACCACCTTCGTCACCAACTGCAGTACTTAAACCCCTATCGTGTAATACTTTTTTCAAGCTGTGGAAAATTTCAGTTCCCATTTGCATAGCATGCGTAAAAGAAGTTGCTTTTACCGGGAAAATCATAAATTCTTGAAATGCGATAGGCGCATCAGAGTGAGAACCACCATTAATGATATTCATCATTGGTACAGGTAATGTATTAGCAGAAACTCCACCTACATATCTATATAAAGGCAATCCAAGTTCATTAGCAGCAGCTTTTGCAGCAGCCAAAGAAACTCCTAAAATAGCATTAGCTCCTAATTTAGATTTATTTGGAGTTCCATCCAAATCAATCATTAATTGATCAATTGTGTTTTGTTCAAAAACAGAAGTTCCAACTAATTCTTCAGCAATAACAGTATTTACATTATTCACTGCATTCAAAACTCCTTTTCCAAGATAAGCTTTACCTCCATCACGTAATTCAACAGCTTCATGCTCTCCAGTTGATGCTCCTGATGGAACAGCTGCTCTACCTAAAACTCCGTTTTCAGTTACTACATCAACTTCAATAGTAGGATTACCTCTAGAATCAAGAATTTGTCTTGCGTGAACTTTAATTATAATACTCATTACTTTTATTTTTTTATTAATAAATTATATTTTTTTTTCGAAATTATAAAAATATTTAATAGTAAAAACGTATTCTAACTAATAAACACCTTTATTTATTAACTACATCGTTTTAGATAAAGCTTCTTTTATGTTCTCAACAAATTGATCGAACAAATAAGATGAATCATGTGGTCCAGGACTTGCTTCCGGATGGTATTGCACTGAAAAACAATTCTTATTTTTCATACGCATACCTGCAACCGTTCCATCATTTAAATGCAAATGCGTTATCTCTAGATCTGGATGATTATCTAACGCTTCTTTATTCACAGCAAAACCATGATTTTGCGAAGTAATTTCTCCTTTACCAGTAATTATATTTTTAACCGGATGATTAATTCCTCGGTGACCATTAAACATTTTATAAGTTTGAACTCCATTTGCCAAAGCAATTACCTGGTGTCCTAAACAAATCCCAAATAATGGTTTATCATCAGCCAAAATTTCTTTTGCAACCTCAATAGCTCCAAAAAGCGGATCTGGATCCCCTGGCCCATTTGACAAGAAATATCCGTCTGGATTAAATTCGGCTAAATCTTTATATGCTGAATTGTACGGAAAAACTTTAATGTAACAATCTCTCTTTGCAAGATTTCTCAAGATGTTCTTTTTGATTCCAAGATCTAAAGCAGAGATTTTGTAAGTTGCATTTTCATCACCAAAAAAATAAGGTTCAGTTGTTGATACTTTTGATGCCAACTCTAAACCTTCCATGTTTGGCACATTAGCCAATTCTTTTTTCAATTCTTCAACAGAAGTACCATCAGTGCAAATAACTGCATTCATAGCTCCATTATCACGAATATAACTTACAAGCGCACGTGTATCAACATCTGAAATACAGATCAGGTTTTGCTTAGCAAAGTAATCCTCTAAGCTTCCGGAAGCATCTTCTCTCGAAAAGTTAAAGCTAAAGTTTTTACAAACTAAACCGGCAATCTTGATACTATCTGATTCAACTTCCAGGTCATTCACACCATAATTACCAATATGCGTATTAGTTGCTACCATTATCTGACCAAAATAAGAAGGATCTGTAAAAATCTCCTGATAACCAGTCATTCCAGTGTTAAAACAAACTTCACCAAAAGTTTTACCGCTAATACCGATAGATTTTCCGTGAAAAATAGTCCCATCACTTAGTAATAAAATGGCGCTTTGTCGTGTAGTGTATTTCATTCTTTAATTTGTGTATTGTTTTTTTTAATTGTTTCATGAAACCCGTTAGACGTTTTTCATTTGTAATTAGATATTTTGCAAATTTACTTCTTTAAAAGAGTGCTTCCAAGATTTTTTAAAAATTTCATTGATAAAATTAAAACCTAAATTTTAGAATAAGTTACATTTCAAACTATTTAAAAAAAATCAAAAAAAAAGGATAAACTAAAAATTAGTTTATCCTTGATTTCTATAGAATCATTACTTTCATAATTATTCAGAAGCTTCAGTAGTCGTTTCTGATTCAGCTGCAGGAGCTTCAGGAGTACCATCAGCTTTTTTAGCTTTACCACCACGACGGCTTTTTGCTTTTTTAACTTCTTTTTTACCTCCATTGTAAAGTTCATTGAAATCTACAAGTTCGATCATTGCCATATCAGCATTATCTCCCAAACGATTTCCTACTTTAATGATACGAGTGTATCCACCTGGACGGTCTCCAACTTTAGCAGCTACGTCTCTGAACAAGTCAGTTACAGCATATTTGCTACGTAAGTAAGCAAAAACAATACGACGGTTGTGAGTCGTATCTTCTTTTGATTTTGTGATTAAAGGCTCAACGAATTGTTTAAGCGCTTTAGCTTTAGCAACAGTAGTATTAATACGTTTGTGCTCAATAAGAGAACAAGCCATATTAGCTAGCATAGCTTTTCTATGTCCAGTCTGTCTGCTTAAGTGATTGAATTTTTTTCCGTGTCTCATTGCTATTTTAAATTTAATCCGCCGTGGCGGATTGAATTATTCTTTATCTAATTTGTATTTAGCTAAGTCCATTCCGAAAGTTAAATTTTTAACTGCAACAAGTTCATCAAGTTCAGTTAAAGATTTTTTACCAAAATTACGGAATTTCATTAGGTCATTTTTATTGAACGATACTAAATCACCAAGTGTATCAACTTCAGCCGCTTTCAAGCAATTTAATGCTCTCACAGATAAATCCATATCAACAAGCTTAGTTTTAAGCAATTGTCTCATATGCAATGACTCTTCATCATACGATTCTGTTTGTGCAATTTCGTCAGCCTCGAGTGTAATTCTTTCGTCAGAAAATAACATGAAGTGGTGAATTAAAACTTTAGCAGCTTCAGTAAGAGCATCTTTTGGATTAATAGAACCATCAGTTTTAATTTCAAAAACTAATTTTTCGTAATCTGTTTTTTGCTCAACACGGAAGTTTTCAATTGCATATTTTACATTTTTTACCGGAGTAAAAATAGAGTCTGTAAAAATAGTCCCAATTGCAGCATTCTGTTTTTTGTTCTCCTCAGCAGGAACATATCCTCTACCTTTTTCGATTGTTAAATCGAAGTTCAATTTGATTTTAGAATCTAAATTACAGATAACAAGGTCTGGGTTCAGAACTTGGAAACCTGAAATAAATTTTTGAAAATCACCTGCTGTCAGTTGATCTTTACCAGAAACAGAAATTGTAACTGCTTCATTATCGATATCTTCAATTTGACGTTTGAAACGCACTTGTTTTAGATTAAGGATAATTTCGGTAACATCTTCAACAACACCTGAAATAGTAGAAAACTCATGATCTACACCTTCGATACGAACAGATGTAATTGCATAACCTTCTAATGCTGAAAGCAAAACTCTTCTAAGTGCATTACCAACTGTCAATCCATAACCAGGTTCTAAAGGTCTAAATTCGAATTTACCTTCAAAATCGGTTGAATCGATCATGATAACTTTATCGGGCTTTTGAAAATTAAATATTGCCATAAATTTCGACTAAGTCAATTATTATTTGTTGTACAACTCTACGATTAATTGTTCTTTAATGTTTTCTGGAATTTGAAGTCTTGCAGGTACAGAAACAAAAGTTCCTTCTTTAAGATCATTATTCCAAGTAATCCATTCATAAACATGACTTGAATTTGATAAAGAACGTTCGATAGCTTCTAAAGATTTAGATTTTTCACGAACTGCAACTTTATCACCAGGTTTAAGGTGGTAAGAAGCGATATTTACAACTTCACCATTAACAGTAACGTGTCTGTGAGAAACTAATTGTCTAGCACCTCTTCTAGAAGGAGCGATACCCATTCTAAAAACAACGTTATCTAATCTTGCTTCACATAATTGTAAAAGAACTTCACCAGTAACACCTTTAGTAGCTGATGCTTTTTTGAATAAATTTCTGAATTGTTTTTCTAAAATTCCATAAGAATATTTAGCTTTTTGCTTTTCCATTAACTGAACAGCATACTCAGATTTTTTACCTCTTTTTTTAGCCATCCCGTGTTGTCCAGGTGGGTAATTTCTTTTTTCGAAAGATTTATCATCTCCGAAGATTGCTTCGCCAAATTTACGAGCAATTCTAGTTTTTGGACCAGTATATCTTGCCATTTCTAAAAATTTAAATTTAAGGTAGAGATTATGAATTCAGGTCAAATCCTTCGATAATCTATATTCTACCTTGTTATACTATAATAAATAAATTAAACTCTACGTCTTTTTGGAGGACGACATCCGTTGTGCGGCATTGGAGTAACATCGATAATCTCTGTAACTTCAATTCCACCGTTATGAATAGAACGGATAGCAGACTCACGTCCGTTTCCTGGTCCTTTTACATAAACTTTTACTTTTTTAAGTCCTGCCTCAAGAGCTACTTTACTACAATCTTCTGCTGCCATTTGAGCTGCATACGGAGTGTTCTTTTTAGAACCTCTGAAACCCATTTTACCAGCTGAAGACCAAGAAATAACTTCACCTTTCTTATTAGTCAAAGAAATGATAATGTTGTTGAAAGTGGCAGAAATATGAGCTTCACCCGTTGATTCAACGATAACTTTACGTTTTTTTGCAGTTGCTTTAGCCATATTACTTATTATTTAGTTGCTTTTTTCTTGTTAGCAACAGTTTTTCTTTTACCTTTTCTTGTTCTAGAGTTGTTTTTAGTTCTTTGCCCTCTTAATGGAAGACCAGATCTATGACGGATACCTCTATAACAACCAATATCCATTAAACGTTTGATGTTCAAAGAAACTTCAGAACGTAATTCTCCTTCAATTTTGTAAAATGAAACTGCATCACGAATCGCTCCGATCTCATCATCATTCCAATCTTGAACTTTTTTATCTTGGCTAACTTGAGCTTTCTCTAAAATCTCAATAGCTCTACTTCTTCCTAATCCAAAGATATAGGTAAGTGCTATAACACCTCTTTTATTTTTTGGGATATCTACCCCTGCTATTCTTGCCATAATTATCCTTGTCTTTGTTTAAATCTAGGATTCTTTTTGTTTATTACGTACAATCTCCCTTTTCTACGCACAATAATGCACTCGGGACTTCTCTTTTTTACTGATGCTCTAACTTTCATAGTGAATATCCTTTAATATCGATAAGTAATTCTTGCTTTTGACAAATCATAAGGACTCATTTCCAGTTTCACTTTATCACCAGGTAATAACTTGATGTAATGCATACGCATTTTACCAGAAATATGAGCAATTACGATATGTCCATTTTCTAACTCTACACGGAACATCGCATTTGATAATGCTTCGATGATTGATCCGTCTTGTTCTATTGCTGATTGTTTTGCCATAAATATATTAAGCTACTGCTTTTCTATTTTTACCAGTCTTCATTAAACCATCATAATGTTTGTTTAACAAGTATGAATTGATTTGTTGAATAGTATCTATTGCAACTCCAACCATAATTATTAATGAGGTACCTCCAAAAAACATTGCCCAAGATTGTTGTACATCCATAATACTTACAACAATAGCTGGGAATACAGCAATCAAAGCAAGGAATAAAGATCCTGGGAAAGTTATTAAAGACATCACTTTATCTAAGAAGTCAGAAGTTTCAGCACCTGGACGAACTCCAGGAATAAAACCGCCACTTCTTTTTAAATCATCAGCCATTTTGTTAGTAGGAACAGTGATTGCAGTATAAAAGAATGTAAATACAATAATTAAAGTTGCAAAAACAAAGTTATACCAAAAACCGAACATATTACTAAATGCACCAACGATAGATTGTGATGTATCTGATTTAGACAATCCAGCTACAGCTGCAGGAATAAACATAATTGCCTGAGCAAAAATGATTGGCATAACTCCAGAAGCATTAAGCTTTAGAGGAATCCATTGTCTATTACCACCAGCTAAATCTTGCTCGTAATCTCCAGTTGTTGTACGACGAGCGTATTGAACTGGAATTTTACGTACTGCCATTGTAAGCAATACACAAGAAATGATTACCAATAACCACACAATAATTTCAATAACTAATAACATTGGACCACCATTGTTATTGGTAACTCTAGAAGAAAACTCTTGCATGAATGCTTGAGGTAATCTAGCTAAAATACCAACCATAATCAATAATGAAATTCCATTTCCAATACCTTTATCTGTAATTTTTTCTCCAAGCCACATAGCAAAAATTGTACCTGTAACTAAGATGATAACAGACGAGAACAAAAATTCAGGTGAATTAAAGCCTAGTAAGAATGCACTTCCAGGTAACGTTCTGTATAAATTATAGATATAAGTTGGACCTTGAACCAGTGTAATAGCTATAGTCAACCAACGAGTGATTTGATTAATCTTTTTTCTACCACTCTCTCCATCGTTTTGAAGTTTTTGCAAATAAGGAATCGCAATTCCCATTAACTGAACAACAATAGATGCAGAAATATAAGGCATAATACCTAAAGCAAAAACTGAAGCTTTAGAGAAAGCACCTCCCGTAAACATGTCTAGGATAGATCCTAAACCATTTTTAGTTTGTCCCGCTAAACCTGTTAATTGAGTTGCGTCAATTCCAGGAAGCGTAACGTGTGCACCAAAACGATATACTAAAAGCAATCCTAATGTAATTAAGATTCTGTTTTTCAGTTCTTCGATTTTCCAAACATTACTTATTGATTCAATAAATTTCTTCATCTTAATAGATAAGTTATATAGTTACAGCTTCTCCACCAGCAGCTTCAATAGCAGCTTTTGCAGTAGCAGTAAATTTGTGGGCAGTTACTTTTAATTTTGCTTTCAATTCTCCTCTACCTAAAATCTTAACGATTTCATTTTTGGTAGCTAGACGGTTTGCAACGAAATCTGTCATAGAAACAGAATCAGTAATCACACCATTGTCTACTAATAATTGAAGCGTATCTAAATTAACACCTTCGTATTCTTTACGATTGATGTTTGTGAAACCAAACTTAGGCACACGTCTTTGAAGTGGCATTTGCCCACCTTCAAAACCAATCTTTTTAGAATAACCAGAACGAGATTTTGCTCCTTTGTGACCTCTTGCAGAAGTACCACCTTTTCCAGAACCTTCTCCTCTACCTAATCTTTTATTTTGATTGTGTGTTGACCCTTCAGCTGGTTGTAAGTTACTTAAATTCATAACAGTATTTGTTATTTAGCTTCTTCGACAGAAACTAAGTGTTTAACTTTGTTTATCATCCCAAGGATTGCAGGATTTGAATCATGCTCTACAACTTGTCCCATTTTACGTAGACCTAAAGCTTCCAAACCTCTTTTTTGAGAAAGAGGGCAGTTGATTTTGCTTCTTACTTGTTTTACTAATAATTTAGCCATAATTTCCTTGAATTAACCTTTAAAAACTTTTTCTAAAGAAACACCTCTTTGTTTTGCAACAGTATGAGCGCTTCTCATTTGTAATAAAGCATCAAAAGTTGCTTTCACTACGTTATGAGGATTTGATGATCCTTGAGATTTAGATAATACATCGTGAATACCTACTGATTCAAGAACTGAACGAACAGCTCCACCAGCAATAACTCCTGTACCATGAGAAGCAGGAATTAAGAATACACGTGCACCACCAAATTTACCTTTTTGTTCGTGAGGAACTGATTGTCCGTTCAAAGGAATTTTTACTAAATTTTTCTTAGCATCTTCTACTGCTTTCGCAATTGCTTCAGAAACGTCTTTAGATTTTCCTAATCCGTGACCAACAACTCCATTTTCATCACCTACAACTACAATAGCAGAAAAACCGAAAGCTCTACCACCTTTTGTAACTTTAGTAACACGATTAACACTTACCAGACGATCTTTAAGTTCAAGACCACTTGGTTTTACCAATTCTACATTTTTGTATTTAGACATAATATATTAGAATTTAAGTCCAGCCGCTCTTGCGCCTTCTGCTAATGATTTAATACGACCGTGATACAAATATCCACCTCTATCAAAAGTGATGGTTTCGATCCCAGCTTTTAACGCTTTCTCTGCAACTAATTTTCCAACAGCAGCAGCGACTTCAACGTTAGTACCTTTTCCTATTTCTTTTTCTCTTGAAGATGCAGCTAAAATAGTAACTCCATTTACATCATCAATAAGTTGAGCATAAATTTCTTTGTTACTTCTAAATACAGATAGTCTTGGGTTAGCAGCAGTACCACTAATCGATTTTCTAATTCTGAATCTAATTCTCTGTCTTCTATCAGATTTTGTTAATGACATAATCTTATTTTTTAAGCTGATTTACCTGCTTTTCTTCTTAATACTTCACCCACAAATTTAACACCTTTTCCTTTGTATGGCTCAGGCTTACGGAAACCTCTGATTTTCGCAGCAACCTGTCCTAAAAGTTGTTTATCAAATGATGTTAATTTTACGATAGGGTTTTTACCTTTTTCAGATATTGTTTCTAAAGCTACTTCTGGAGCAATTTCTAAAACAATATTGTGAGAATATCCAAGAGCTAAATCTAACTTTTGACCTTGGTTTGAAGCTCTATAACCAACTCCAACTAATTCAAGTTCTTTTGTAAAACCTTCAGATACACCAATAATCATGTTATTGATTAATGATCTGTACAATCCGTGTTTTGCTCTTTGGTCTTTATGATCAGACGATCTTTCTAATAAAACTTGATCGCCTTCAACTTTTACAGTAATGTCCGAAAACTCCTGAGTTAGTTGACCTTTTTTTCCTTTTACCGTAATGATACCGTCTTTAACTTCTACAGTTACTCCAGCAGCAATTACAATTGGGCTTTTACCTATTCTTGACATCTTATTTAGTCTTTAAAATTAGTATACGTAACAAATTACTTCACCACCTACATTTAATTGTTTCGCTTGTTTTCCAGTCATAAGACCTTTTGAAGTTGAAACAATTGCAATTCCTAATCCGTTAAGGATTCTTGGTAATTTGGCAGCACCTGCGTATTTACGTAAACCAGGTTTACTAATTCTTTGGATATCTTTAATTACTGGCTCTTTAGTATCTTTATCATACTTTAAAGCGATTTTGATTGAACCCTGAACAGTGTTGTCCTCAAATTTGTAACTCAAGATATAACCTTGATCAAATAAGATCTTAGTTATTTCTTTTTTTAGATTAGAAGCTGGAATTTCAACAACTTTGTGGTTTGCAGCCACAGCGTTACGAACTCTAGTCAAATAATCTGCAATAGGATCTGTATACATATGTATTTGATTGCGATTATGGTTTTCGGGAGGCACCCGCCTCCCGAACCTTTAATCAATTAAAATTATTTTTTGGTTTGCAAAAGTAGTAACTTATTGCGAGATTACCAAGATGCCTTTTTAACTCCAGGAATTAATCCATTATTAGCCATCTCACGGAAAGTTACACGCGAAATACCAAATTGACGGATATAACCTCTTGGTCTACCTGTTAATTTACAACGATTGTGTAAACGAACTGGTGAAGCATTTTTAGGTAATTTTTGTAGGCCTTCATAATCTCCAGCTTCTAATAAAGCTTTTCTTTTTTCAGCGTACTTAGCTACCGTTTTCTCTCTTTTCACCTCACGGGCTTTCATTGATTCTTTAGCCATGTCTTAATTCTTTTTAAAAGGTAATCCTAATTCAGCCAATAATGACTTTGCTTCCTTGTCTGTTTTTGCAGTAGTAACAAATGTAATATCCATTCCTGAAATTTTGTTTACTTTGTCAATATCAATTTCTGGGAAAATGATTTGCTCCAAAACTCCAAGGTTGTAATTACCTCTTCCGTCGAAACCAGTAGCTTTGATACCACTAAAATCTCTAACGCGCGGTAAAGCAGAAGTAATAAGTCTATCTAAAAACTCATACATTCTTTCACCACGTAAAGTAACTTTTGCTCCAATAGGCATACCTTTTCTCAATTTGAATGACGCAACGTCTTTCTTTGAAATTGTAGATACTGCTTTTTGTCCAGTGATCTTTGTTAACTCATCAACTGCATAGTCAATAAGTTTTTTATCAGATACAGCTGCACCAACTCCACGGCTCAAAACGATTTTTTCAAGTTTTGGAACTTGCATTACGTTTGTATATCCGAATTCCTCTTTAAGAGCAGAGATTACTCTACTCTTATATTCTTCTTTTAGTCTAGGTGTATATGCCATTACTATAGTACTTGATTAGATTTTTTTGAAAATCTTACTTTCTTATCTCCTTCTACTCTAATACCAACTCTAGTTGTTTCCTTAGTTTTAGGATCAATTAGTGAAATGTTAGATATTTGTATAGAAGCTTCTTTCTTAACGATACCACCTTGAGGGTTTTTAGCACTTGGTTTTGTATGTTTCGAAACCATGTTTACACCTTCAACTATCGCTTTATTTTTCTCACGGTAAACACGTAAAACTTTACCTTCAGCACCTTTATGGTCTCCAGCAATAACTCTTACGATATCTCCTGATTTTATTTTTAGCTTTATCATCTTAAAACGAATTAAAGCACTTCTGGTGCTAATGATACAATTTTCATGAATTGTTTTTCACGAAGTTCTCTTGCTACCGGACCAAAAACACGTGTTCCTCTCATTTCCCCTGCAGCGTTCAAAAGAACACATGCATTGTCATCGAAACGGATATAAGAACCATCAGCTCTTCTCACTTCTTTTTTGGTACGTACAACAACTGCAGTTGAAACAGCTCCTTTTTTAACGTTACCGTTAGGAGTTGCATCTTTAATAGATACTACAATCTTGTCACCAACAGAGGCATACCTTCTTTTGGTACCTCCTAAAACACGGATAGTTAAAACTTCTTTTGCTCCCGTGTTATCTGCTACTTTTAGTCTTGATTCCTGTTGTACCATAATTATTTAGCTCTTTCTAAGATTTCAACTAATCTCCAACATTTTGTTTTACTTAAAGGACGCGTTTCGCTAATTCTTACAGTATCTCCAATGTTACAGTCGTTTGTTTCGTCGTGTGCAACATATTTCTTAGTTTTCAACACGAACTTACCGTATAATGGGTGTTTTACTTTTCTTACTTCAGCAATAACAATAGACTTATCCATTTTATTTGAAGTAACAACACCTATTCTTTCTTTTCTTAAATTTCTTTTTTCTTCCATCTTTCAGCAGAATACAATTATTGTAACTCTCTTTTAGTTAGCTCTGTAGCCAATCTTGCAACTGTTCTTCTTACACTTCTAATTTGAAGTGGGTTCTCAATTGGAGAAATAGCGTGGGCCATTTTTAGGTCAGCATATATCTTCTTAGTTTGACTAAGTTTTTCTTGCAACTCCGCTGCAGAAAGATCTTTTATTTCTGATTGTTTCATAATATAATATAAATTATGCTTCGAAATCTCTAGCAACGACGAATTTAGTTTTTACTGGAAGCTTTTGAGCTGCAAGACGTAAAGCCTCTTTTGCAACTGATAAAGGAACTCCTCCAACTTCAAACATAATTCTTCCGGGTTTAACAACGGCAGCCCAATATTCAACGGCACCTTTACCTTTACCCATACGTACCTCAAGAGGCTTCTTAGTAATTGGTTTGTCTGGAAATATTTTGATCCATAATTGTCCTTCTCTCTTCATGAAACGAGTTGCAGCAATACGTGCAGCTTCGATTTGACGAGAAGTTAAGAACATTCCATCTTCATGTACAGATTTAATACCAAACATTCCATTAGAAAGTTCATGCCCTCTTTGAGAGTTACCTTTCATTTTACCCTTTTGTACCTTACGGTATTTTGTTCTTTTAGGCTGTAACATTTTTCTTTAGTTTAAAAATTTACTTTCTTTTACGAGCGTCTGGTTTTCCACCTTTATTAAAGTTAGATTTACCTCTAGGGGCATCTCCACCTTTACCACTACCAGTTCCAGATTGTTTTTTATCCATTCCTGCAAGCGGAGAAAGATCTCTCTTTCCATAAACTTCACCTTTCATGATCCATACTTTGATACCCATTCTACCGTAAGTAGTGTGAGCTTCAGCCAAAGCATAATCAATGTCAGCTCTGAAAGTTGATAGAGGAATTCTACCTTCTTTGAAACCTTCTGAACGTGCCATCTCAGCACCATTCAAACGACCAGAAATCAAAACTTTGATACCTTCAGCGTTCATACGCATAGAAGCAGCAATAGCCATTTTGATTGCACGTCTGTAAGAAATACGGCTTTCGATTTGACGAGCGATGCTTGTCGCCACAAGATAAGCATCTAATTCAGGTCTTTTGATTTCAAAGATGTTGATTTGAACCTCTTTGTCAGTAACTTTCTTAAGTTCTTCTTTTAACTTGTCTACCTCTTGTCCACCTTTTCCGATAATGATACCAGGTCTAGCAGTAGTGATAGTAACGGTTACAAGTTTCAAAGTTCTCTCGATGATTACTTTTGATACACTAGCTTTTGATAAACGAGCGTGGATATACTTTCTGATTTTGTGATCTTCGGCAAGTTTGTCACCGTAATCATTTCCACCATACCAGTTTGAGTCCCACCCTCTGATGATACCAAGTCTATTTCCAATTGGATTTGTCTTTTGTCCCATGCTGCTTAAGAATTGCTTTGTGTGTTATTGATAGCTCCAAGCACGATTGTAACGTGGTTAGAACGTTTTCTTATTCTGTGTGCACGACCTTGTGGAGCTGGACGAAGTCTTTTTAACATCATTCCACCATCTACTCTGATCTCTTTAACAAATAATCCAGCTTCTTCTAAATTACCTTCACTATTTTTTTGCTCCCAGTTGTTGATTGCAGATAATAATAGTTTTTCTAATTTTCTTGAAGCTTCTTTAGAACTGAATCTTAAGATGTTAAGTGCTCTTTCTACCTTCTGACCTCTTACCAAGTCCGCTACTAAGCGCATTTTTCTAGGTGAAGTAGGGCAGTTATTCAATTTTGCGAAAGCAATAGACTTATTAGCCTCTTTTCTCGCATCTGCTGTTTCTCTTTTACGAACTCCCATTGCTTCTTATTTTTTACCTTTATTTTTTGCTCCAGCATGACCTCTAAAAGATCTAGTTGGTGAAAACTCTCCTAATTTGTGACCTACCATGTTTTCTGTTACGTAAACTGGTACAAATTGACGACCGTTATGAACTGCGATAGTTTGCCCAACAAAGTCTGGAGTAATCATAGAAGCTCTAGACCAAGTCTTTACCACTCCTTTATTTCCGTTTTCAATGTTTTCTTGAACTTTCTTGTCTAACTTATAATGAACGAAAGGTCCTTTTTTTAATGAACGTGCCATATCTTATTATTTCTTTCTACGTTCTACGATATACTTGTTACTCGGGTTTTTCTTAGAACGAGTTCTATAACCTTTTGCTGGTATTCCATTTCTTGAACGTGGATGTCCACCAGAAGAACGTCCTTCTCCACCACCCATCGGGTGATCAACAGGATTCATTGCAACAGGTCTTGTTCTAGGTCTTCTTCCTAACCATCTTGTTCTACCTGCTTTACCAGATACAACTAATTGGTGGTCTGAATTAGAAACAGCTCCAATTGTAGCCGAACAAGTTAACAAGATCAATCTTGTTTCACCAGATGGCATTTTAATTGTAGCATATTTTCCATCTCTTGCCATTAATTGAGCAAATGTACCAGCTGAACGAGCGATTACCGCTCCTTGACCTGGACGTAACTCAATACAAGAAATTACAGTTCCTAAAGGAATTCTGCTTAAAGGCAATGTATTACCAATTTCAGGTTGAGATTCTGGACCAGAAACTAATTTCTGACCAACTTTCAATCCGTTTTGAGCAATTACATAAGTTTTCTCTCCATCAGCATAAGCTAATAAAGCGATAAATGCAGTACGATTTGGATCGTATTCGATTGATTTCACAGTAGCCGGAATTCCGTCTTTAGTTCTTTTGAAATCAATAATACGATATCTCTGCTTGTGACCACCACCCGTATAACGCATGGTCATCTTTCCTTGACTATTTCTACCTCCAGAGTTTTTTATCGGCGCTATCAAAGAGCGTTCCGGCTTATCAGTTGTAATGGCGTCATAACCATTCACAACTCTAAATCGCTGACCTGGGGTAATAGGTTTTAATTTTCTTACTGACATTTTTCTATCTTAGATATTGTTGTAAAAATCAATTGTTTCTCCTTCTTGTACTTGAACAATCGCTTTCTTAATTGCATTTGTCTTTCCACTGATTAAACCACTTTTAGTGTATTTTGTAGTTCTATCCGGTCTTACGTTCATCGTGTTAACTGAAACGATAGTTACTCCATAAGCAGCTTCAACAGCTTTCTTAATTTGAACTTTGTTTGCTTTTTTATCAACAACGAATCCGAAGCGGTTTAAAACTTCACTTTCTTTGGTTACTTTTTCTGTTACTATAGGTCTAATTATGATGCTCATATTCCTATTATTTACTTAAATTTTCTTCAATTAACTCCAAAGAACCTTCTAAAAGCACTAAATTATTAGTGTTCAAAATAGCGTAAGTGCTTAATTCTGAGCTAGTTACGACATTTGAAGCCTTTAAATTGCGTGACGACAAATATACATTTTTATTTGACTCTCCCAACACAAATAGAGATTTTTTATTATCTAACCCTAAAGCTTTCAAAACGTTAATGAAATTTTTAGTGTTTGGAGTTTCAAAATTAAAGTCCTCAAGAACGATAATATTTGACTCTTTTGCTTTGATTGAGAAAGCTGATTTTCTCGCCAATCTTTTCAAGCTTTTATTCAATTTGAATGAATAACTTCTTGGTCTTGGTCCAAAAACCGTTCCACCACCTTTAAACAATGGATTTTTGATACTACCCGCACGAGCTGTACCAGTTCCTTTTTGCTTTTTAATCTTACGTGTACTTCCTGTCACTTCAGCTCTTTCTTTAGCTTTGTGAGTTCCTTGTCTTTGATTAGCAAGATATTGCTTAACATCAAGGTATACAGCGTGATTGTTTGGTTCAATTGCGAATACTGAATCAGAAAGTTGAACTTTTCTACCAGTATCTTTTCCGTTGAAATCTAATACTTTTACTTCCATTACTTCTGAATGATTACATAAGAGTTTTTATGTCCAGGAACACATCCTTTAATAACAAGTAGGTTCTTTTCAGCAACTACTTTTAAAACTCTAAGGTTTTGAACTTTTACATTGTCTCCTCCCATTCTTCCAGCCATACGCATTCCTTTGAATACTCTAGATGGATATGAAGAAGCTCCCACAGAACCTGGCGCTCTTAAACGGTTGTGTTGACCGTGAGTTGCTTGTCCAACACCACCAAATCCGTGACGCTTAACAACCCCTTGAAAACCTTTACCTTTAGACACACCTTGTACATCTACAAATTCTCCTTCAGCAAAAATAGAAACATCAATAAGATCTCCTAATTTTTGTTCAGTTGCAAAATCTTGAAATTCAACGACTTTTTTCTTAGCAACAGTTCCAGCTTTTTTAAAGTGACCTAAAGCCGCTTTAGTGGAATGTTTCTCGTTTTTGTCATCGAAACCAAGTTGCAACGCTTCGTACCCGTCAACACCTTTGGTTCTGACTTGGGTAACAACACATGGCCCAGCTTCGATTACTGTACAAGGAATGTTTTTCCCGTTTTCGTCGAAAATACTAGTCATGCCGATTTTTTTACCAATTAACCCAGACATAAATATTAATTATTGATTACTAAAATTCCCTTCAATTTGAAAATAACAGAAATTTCCAAACAGGGAGTGCAAAAGTATACATTAAAATTGAATATACCAAACAGTTACAAAAATTAAATAGCTCATAATCAAAATCAAAGCACCAACCTTACCGCTTCTTACATTTTATTTCTTAAAAAAATCAAACTCCAGCTTTTTAACTCTTAACAACATTTACCTTAACAATTACATAATCTTCAAAAGAAAAAACATCCGTAACACCCTAAATAAAAGACATTTCACTCAAAACTAAAACAATCAATCATAATAAACGACACAAAAAGAAATCACAAGACAAAACTTTAAGCCATAAAAAAAGCGAGACATTTCTGTCTCGCTTTTCTATATAAAATATAATAAAAAAAATTATACTTTTATCTCTACTTCAACTCCACTTGGCAATTCAAGTTTCATTAATGCATCAATAGTTTTAGATGAAGATGAATAAATATCAATCAATCTCTTGTATGACATTACTTCAAATTGCTCTCTCGCTTTTTTATTAACGTGCGGAGAACGTAATACAGTGAAAAGTTTTTTGTGAGTTGGTAACGGAATTGGACCTGTTACAACTGCTCCAGTAGTTTTTACTGTTTTTACGATCTTTTCAGCAGATTTATCTACCAACATGTGATCGTAAGATTTTAGTTTTATTCTGATTTTTTGACTCATTTTCTTAAGAATTAAGCGTTACCTTTTGCTTTTTTAATTACAGCTTCTGAAATATTAGAAGGTGTTTCTGCATAGTGAGAAAACTCCATTGTTGAAGTTGCTCTACCAGAAGATAATGTTCTTAATGTTGTTACATATCCAAACATTTCTGATAAAGGCACATCAGCTTTAATAGTTTTTGCACCGTTTCTGTCACCCATGTCATTCACCTGACCTCTACGTCGGTTGATATCACCTACGATATCCCCCATGTTTTCTTCAGGAGTAATAACTTCCATTTTCATGATTGGCTCCAAAATAATCGCACCAGCAGCCTTAGCCACTTCTCTATAACCCATTCTTGCAGCTAATTCAAAAGAAAGAGCATCAGAATCGACAGGGTGGAAAGATCCGTCCGTCAAAGTTACTTTCAAACTATCCACTTGATAACCTGCCAATGGACCAGTCTTCATAGCTTCACGGAAACCTTTTTCTACAGAAGGGATATATTCTTTAGGAACGTTACCACCTTTCACTGCATTAATAAACTGTAATCCTACAGGAACCTTACCATCAACTTCATCAGCCGGCTCAAGTGTAAATACGATATCACCGAATTTACCACGACCTCCTGATTGTTTCTTGTAAGTCTCTCTATGTGTTGCAGTTCTTGTAAACGCTTCTTTATATTCAACTTGAGGCTCACCTTGGTTCACTTCAACTTTAAATTCACGTTTCATACGATCTACCAAGATATCTAAGTGAAGCTCACCCATACCAGAGATAATAGTTTGCCCTGAAGCCTCATCTGTTCTAACAGTAAATGTTGGATCTTCTTCAGCTAATTTAGCCAAAGCCATACCCATTTTATCTACGTCAGCCTTAGTTTTAGGCTCAATTGCAATACCAATTACCGGCGCAGGGAATTTCATAGACTCAAGAATAATTGGGTGTTTTTCATCACACAATGTATCTCCAGTTTTAATATCTTTAAATCCAACAGCAGCTCCAATATCTCCAGCCTCAATATATTCGATTGGATTTTGTTTGTTTGCGTGCATTTGGTAGATACGAGAAATTCTTTCTTTATTTCCTGAACGAGTGTTCAAAACATAAGAACCAGCATCTAAACGACCAGAGTAAGCACGGAAGAAAGCTAAACGACCTACGAACGGGTCAGTAGCAATTTTAAATGCCAAAGCAGCAAACGGCTCTTTCACATCTGGCTTACGCAAGATTTTAGTCTGATCTTCTTCTAATAATTCAGCATCATCAGGATGAATTCCTTCGATACCTTCCTTATCCATTGGAGAAGGCAAATATTTACAAACTGCATCTAACATGAATTGTACTCCTTTGTTTTTGAAAGAAGAACCAGCAATCATCGGAATGATAGCCATATCCATAGTAGCAGCTCTTAAAGCATTGTTGATTTCTTCCTCTGTAATAGAGTTTTCATCTTCCATGAATTTCTCTAAAAGATTTTCATCGTAGTCAGCAACTGCTTCAATAAGAATAGATCTGTATTCTTTAACTTCAGCTAACATATCCTCAGGAATTGGCACAATATCAAAAGTCGCCCCTTGAGTAGCATCATGCCAGATGATAGCTTGGTTTTTTACTAAATCTACAACACCTTTGAAATCATTTTCCTCACCAATTGGCAAAGTGATCGCAACAGCATTTGATTTCAACATATCACGAACTTGTTGACAAACTGCCAAAAAGTTAGATCCTTGACGGTCCATTTTATTAACGAATCCCATACGTGGAACTCTATATTGATCAGCAAGTCTCCAGTTAGTTTCTGATTGAGGCTCAACACCATCAACAGCACTAAACAAGAAAACCAATCCATCAAGCACACGTAAAGAACGGTTTACCTCTACAGTAAAGTCAACGTGTCCAGGAGTATCAATAATATTAAAGTGGTAAGGCAATGATTCAGGCAAAAGCTTCCCTTGCTCAGTTGGAAAATTCCATTCACAAGTTGTCGCAGCCGAAGTAATTGTAATACCTCTTTCTTGCTCTTGAGCCATCCAGTCCATTGTTGCAGCACCATCGTGTACTTCACCAATTTTATGTGACTTTCCAGTATAAAAAAGAATACGCTCAGTTGTTGTTGTTTTACCAGCATCAATGTGAGCAGCAATTCCGATATTTCTTGTATATTTTAAATCTCTAGCCATTTCTTACGAATTAAAATCTAAAGTGAGAGAAAGCTTTATTAGCTTCTGCCATCTTGTGAGTATCCATTCTTTTCTTAACCGCAGCACCTTCTTCTTTAGCAGCAGCTAAACATTCTGACGCTAAACGTTGTGCCATAGATTTTTCATTTCTTCTTCTAGAATAAAGTATTAACCACTTCATTGCCATAGAAATTTTTCTGTCTGGTCTAATTTGCATTGGAATTTGAAATGTAGCTCCACCTACTCTACGACTACGTACTTCTACGTGAGGCATAACGTTTGTTAAAGCATCTTTCCAAATTTCTAATGAAGATTTTTCTGAATCTTGCTTTTTAGACTCAATGATGTCAATTGCATCATAAAATACTTTGAAAGCTGTAGATTTCTTACCATCCCACATTAAGTTGTTTACAAAACGTGTTACCAATTGGTCGTTAAACCTTGGATCTGGTAAAAGTGGTCTTTTCTTTGCCGCTCTTTTTCTCATGTCTTTTTTTTAATAAAAAGTTATAGGTTATCCGTTAAATGTTATGTGTTACAGACTTCAACTTTCGTTATTCATCCCCAACCCTTAACTCCTAACCTCCAACTCTTAACGTTTTAAATTACTTTTTTGCTTCTTTTGGGCGTTTAGCACCGTACTTAGATCTTCTTTGCGTTCTTCCTGCAACTCCTGACGTGTCAAGCGCTCCACGAACGATATGATATCTAACACCTGGTAAATCTTTTACCCTTCCACCTCTAACTAATACTATCGAGTGCTCTTGTAAATTGTGTCCTTCTCCAGGGATGTAAGCATTCACCTCATTACCATTTGTCAAACGTACACGCGCAACTTTACGCATTGCAGAGTTTGGTTTTTTTGGTGTAGTAGTGTAAACACGCGTACAAACCCCTCTTCTTTGAGGACAAGAATCTAAAGCAACCGATTTACTCTTCTTAGTTATCTGAGTTCTTCCTGTTCTTACTAATTGTTGAATTGTTGGCATAATTAATACTAAAAATTTATTATGTATATTAAATTCCCGCTTTTTACGGGGTTGCAAATGTATAAAATAATTTTCACTATACAAACGTTAATTCATTAATTTTCAATAACATTATTTATCCTTATGATTTTAGAAACAAACAATAGATATTTGCAATACTTTTAATAAATGAAAAAATTGCTTTCAAAACCTTATTTATACCTATTCTTTTTTTGCGCAAGCATTTGCTGCTATGCCCAAAATTTTCATTTAAAAATAACCGGTTCTAATAAAAATCAAACCCAAATAATTGATTCTCTAAACTATACAACCAACCATCCTAATGTAAAATCATTGTTTGATGAAATAAAAAACACTTCAGAAAAATTGTCCAAAAGAGGATACATCGACAATCAAATATTAACAACCAGCAAAACAAACGACAGTGCTTATGCCGCAACAATTGATCTGAATAAAAAAATAAATTACATCCATATATATATAGGTGCAAATAGTTCTTTTTTCAATTTATCAGATACAAAAAAAGATACTTTGATTATTCCATACGAAGAAATCGAAAATTTTCTCAACCAAAAGATAATTGATGCAGAAAAAAAAGGCTTTGCTTTAAGCAAAATAAAACTGGAAAATATTCAAAGAAAAAAACTTACAATCTACGCTGATCTAAGCTTTAAATCAGAAAAAAAGCGCAATATAAATTCAATCATTATCAACTATCAAAATAGCAATCGCAATGATTATTTCCCAAAAGGACATTTAAAACAACTAAACAAAAAATACCTAAATAAAACCTTTAATCAAGAAGTCGTAAAAGAGCTACATGATGATATAAATAACTTTGAATTTGTTACTCAAACAAAATACCCCGAAATCCTCTTTACCAATGATTCTACAAAAATCTATGTTTATATAGAAAAAAGAAAAGCTAATTCTTTTGATGGTTACATAGGCTTTTCAAACGAAGAAAACAAAAAAACAACTCTTAATGGCTATTTAGACATCTCATTATTAAACACCTTACATGCCGGAGAACAATTTTCATTGTATTGGAAAAGTGATGGAAATCAGCAAAAAACCTTTAATACAAAAATAGAGATCCCATACATTTTTAATTCAGCATTGGGACTAAAAGCACAATTAAACATATTTAAACAAGACAGTACTTTTCAAAATACGAAAACAGCAATCGACTTAGGTTATTACATAAATTACAACTCAAAAATATACTTGGGATACCAATCGACAGAATCAAGTGATATTCAAAATACAAATAATACAACAATTAGTGATTTCAAAAACTCCTATCTTACTTCTACTTTTGACTACAAAAAAACAGATTATTCTAACAATCTTTTCTCAAAAAAAACTTACCTAAACTTTCTGATTGGATACGGAAAAAGAGGCACTAATAATGATCCCAAAACTGCTGAATCAAGTAAACAATTTTACGGCAACTTCAATTTTTCGTACAATTTTGAACTAAACAAAAAAAACTTTATTTACATCAATTCGCAAAATCTTTATTTAAAAAGCAAAAACTATATCACAAACGAACTTTTCCGTTTTGGAGGACTTAATTCGATTAGAGGCTTTTCAGAAAACAGCTTACAAGGAAACACCGCAAACCTACTTATAACTGAATATCGCTATTTAACATCTCAAAATCTATACCTACACAGCATACTTGATTACGGAATTTATCAAGACCAAACATCTATAGAAAACAACAAAAAATTCAACACTTTACTTTCTGTTGGTGTAGGATTTGGACTATTAACTAAAAATGGTCTTTTAAAACTAATTATAGCAAACGGAAGCACAAATAACGCAGAAATAAAATTTTACAACAGTATTCTCAATATCTGTTACAATGTTAAATTTTAACCCTTGACTTAAATCTGTTAACAAAATATTAGGACTTTTAGGAATAAATTACGAATATTACATAACTAATTCAAAATATTTGATAATATGAAACCAAAGTTAAACAGATTTCTAGTGCTATTATTAGCACTAATCGTGCAACTAACCTTTGCACAAGAAAGAACTGTTTCAGGAACTGTTACCGATGATGCAGGCTTGCCTTTACCAGGTGTGAGTGTATTAGTAAAAGGTACAAAAGCTGGAACGCAAACAGATTTTGATGGTAAATACTCCATCAAAGCAACACCAAGTCAAGTTTTAATTTTCAGCTACATTGGGATGAGACCTCAAGAAATCACAGCTAGCTCAACTCAGGTAAATGCTAAACTGTCAGGAGACACTCAGCAACTTGGAGAAGTTGTAGTTACAGCCTTAGGCTTATCAAGAGAGAAAAAATCTCTTGGATATGCAACACAGGAAGTAAAGGGTGAAAACCTTGCGGCAGTAAAAAGCGACAATTTTGTAAATGCCATCTCTGGTAAAGTTTCTGGAGTTCAAGTAAAAAGAACAACCAATTTTGGAGGTTCTACCAATATCGTTATTAGAGGAAACTCCTCTTTAACAGGAAACAATCAGGCATTATTTGTTATTGATGGGGTTCCTGTAAGTAACAACAACTCAAACTCACGTGACCAAGAACAATCTGGAGCCGGTTACGACTATGGTAGTGCCGCATCAGATATCAATCCTGAAGACATCGAGTCTATAAACGTTCTTAAAGGATCTGCAGCAAGTGCTCTTTATGGATCAAGAGCAGCTAATGGAGTTGTAGTAATTACAACCAAAAAAGGGAACAAAAAAGGAAAAGGATATTCTATAACTGTAAATTCAGGTGTAACAGTAGGATCTATTGACAAAAGCACTTTTATAAAATATCAAAATCAATATGGTGGTGGATATGGCCCTTATTACGGTCCAAATGAAGATTCTTACTTAGATCATATTGACATAAATGGAGACGGAATCCTAGACAATGTAACCCCTTTGACGGAAGATGCCTCTTATGGTCAGGCATTCAATCCAAATTTATTAGTATACCAATGGAACGCGTTCTACCCAGAATCTCCAAACTACATGAAAGCGACTCCATGGGTTCCTGCAAAAAACGGACCTATAACATTCTTTGAAAAACCTGTAGCCTTAACTAATTCCATCTCGATAGACAAAGGTTTAGAAAATGGCTATTTAAGATTAGGCATAAACAACCTTGATCAAAATGGTCTTATGCCAAACAGTACTTTAAAAAGAAACACATTTACGTTAGCCGCATCAACTCTTATTAGTGATAAACTAACGGTAGCCGGATATGGCAATTTTACTAAAACAAATACGGTAGGAAGAAATAACACCGGTTATAATGACAACATTGCGGGTAACTTTAGACAATGGTGGCAAAGAAACGTTGACATTAAAGACCTAAAACAGGCTTACGACTTAACAGGAAGAAACGTAACTTGGAACCCTAAATCGTATACAGATCCCACTCCAATATTCTGGGACAACCCATACTTTCAACGCTATGAAAATTATGAATCAGACAGCAGAAGCAGATTTATTGGTAATGTTTCATTAAACTACAAAATCGCAAGTTGGCTAGACGCTTTCGGAAGAATGTCAGTAGACACTTATGACGAACTTCAAGAAGAAAGAAGAGCAATTGGTAGCGTACCAGGTAATTTCGGAATAGGAACTGGAGGCGGAGACGGCTCTACTAACAGAAGTCCAGCCCCATCAGGGTATTCAAGAAAAAACATAGGATTCAGTGAGTATAACTATGATTTCATGTTAAACTACAACACAAATATCACTGAAAAACTAAACCTTAAAGGAGTTGTCGGTGTAAACATTAGAAGAAGCTATTACAATTCTATATTTGCAGCAACAAATGGAGGACTTGCTATACCAAAACTATATGCATTGCAAAACACTGCCAAACCATTACTTGCACCAATTGAAAGAGATGAATCAATAGGTGTTGACGGTATCTACGGAAGTGCCTCTTTTGGATATGCAGATTATTTATTTCTTGAAGGAACAATTAGAAGAGATCATTCCTCAACACTTCCCGAAGCAAATAGTACTTACTACTACCCATCAGTTTCATCAAGTTTTGTTTTTTCTAAATTCGTAGACGCAGACTGGTTATCATTCGGAAAAGTAAGACTTAACTACGCCGAAGTTGGAAATAGCCCTGGATTTGATAGAATTCTAGACACTTATGCAGTAAACACAGCTTTTGGAGCTGCATCAGCTTCTGTAAAAGACACCAAAAACAATCCGAATCTAAAACCGGAACGCACAAAAAGTTACGAGGCAGGTTTAGAACTTTCATTCTTTAAAAAGAGATTGGGTCTTGATTTCTCTTATTACAAATCAAATTCAATTGACCAGATAATTCCATTGAGACTAACCTCTTCAACAGGATATTTATATGAATTAATTAATGCAGGAGAAATAGAAAACAAAGGGATTGAGATTTCTCTTAACGGTACCCCTATAAAAACAGCAAATTTCTCATGGGAAATAAATCTAAACTTTGCTCGAAATAGAAACAAAGTAGTAAATCTTTTAAACGGTATTGACAATTTACAACTAGGATCTTTTCAAGGAGGTGTAACCATCAATGCTGCAGTAGGACAACCATACGGCGTGATTTACGGTACTCAATATACTTATTTAAATGGACAAAGAGTTGTTGATCCATCTAATGGACAGTATATCAAAACTTCAACTTCTGACAATCGAATTGGGAACGCTAATCCAGATTACACAGGTGGTTTAAACAACAAATTTACCTACAAAAACTTCTCTCTGGAATTCTTAATTGACATGCAAAAAGGCGGACAAATATTCTCATTAGACCGTTACTATGGCTTAGCAACTGGTTTACCAGATGACACAGCATTCTTAAACGATCTTGGAAACCCTGTTCGAAATCCTGTAACTTCAGGAGCTGATAGCGGAGGATTTATCAACCCAGGAGTAAATCCGGACGGATCCGTAAACAAAACCCGAATCAACGCAAGCCGATTTGGAGCACAAGGATACAGAAGAGGTCTACCAGACGAAGCATTTGTTTATGATGCCAGTTATATTAAATTAAGACAAACTGCAATATCATACTCTCTATCAGAAAAAGTATTAAAAAACACTTTCATGAACGGAATGACTCTTAGTATTGTTGGAACAAACCTTTGGATTATACACAAAAACCTACCAGACGCAGATCCTGAATCAGGATTAGGAGCAGGTAACTTGCAAGGCTACTCAACGGGATCTTTACCATCTACAAGAGACATTAGCTTCAACATTAAAATCCAATTTTAAATCAAGAAATCATGAAAAAAATATCTTTAATTCTACTCGTAGCAATATCAATATGGTCTTGCTCTGAGAATATAGAAAATTTAAACGTGAACGTTAAAGATCCATCGAATGTACCTGGAGAGGCTTTATTTACCAGTGCACAAAAAAGCTTAGTTGACCAAATGGTCAACACTAACGTAAACAATAACATCTTCAGATTACTAAACCAATATTTGACCGAAACCGTTTACACAGACGAAAGCAACTACGATCTAGTAACCCGAACAATTCCGGAACAACATTGGCAGTTTCTATACAAAGATGTATTAAAAGACCTGGACCAGAGTGCTAAAAATATCACAAACACCCCACTTGGTTTAACCGAAAATCCTTTAAACAAGCAGAACAAACTTGCTATTATAGAGATTTTAAATGTTTACACTTATTCAGTATTAGTAGACACATTTGGAAACGTCCCTTACTCTCAAGCTTTAAACTTAAGTTACAAAACCCCTAAATACGATGATGCCCTTACTATCTACAAAGATCTTATTGTTAGATTAAACAAAGCAATCGCGAATTTAAACACAGGTGGACAAAGCTTCGGAGACAGTGATAGAATGTACAATGGAAATGTAACTAAGTGGATCAAATTTGCAAATACGTTAAAACTAAAAATGGGCATTACCATCTCTGATATCCCAGCCGAAAGTGCCTTGGCGCAGGCGACAGTTTCTAGTGCAGCTCCATTTGTATTTGCATCAAATCTTGATAATGCAGATTTAAAGTATTTAACCGCTACCCCAAATACAAATCCTTTATATGTAGATCTTGTTGCAAGTGGTCGTGACGATTTTGTTCCAGCAAATACAATAGTAGATCTAATGAACACATTAGAAGATCCGAGACGTGCAAAATATTTTGACGATAATGTGGACGATCCTTCTACTCCAGAAATTGAATATATTGGCGGAGAAAATGGAGCAAGTAATTCATTTCCCCAAAAAAGTCATATCTCACCAACAATGGAGGCTCCCGACTTTCCCGGAACAATTCTAGATTATGCTGAGACTGAGTTTTTATTAGCAGAAGCAGCCGAAAGATCTCTTTACGGAACTCCTTCAGATGCAGAAGCTCATTATAACAAAGCTATAACTGCTTCAATATTACATTGGGGAGGAACTGCAGCTGATGCAACAACATACTTAGCAAATCCAGCCGTTGCATACGCAACTGCTACTGGAACGTGGAAACAAAAAATTGGAACTCAAAGCTGGATTGCTACCTACAATAGTCCATTTGAAGGTTGGTCATCATACAGAAGACTTGACTTCCCGGTTTTAACACCACCAGCAGATGCCGTATCAGTCCTACCTCTTCGATATACATATCCAATTATCGAACAGTCTTTGAACAAAGCAAGCTATACAGAAGCAAGTGCAGCAATAGGAGGAGATGCCGTGGCTACAAAATTATTCTGGGATAAATTTTAAAACCAAAACATCATAAACATAAAACAGTTGCAAAAAGATTCTTTTTTTGCAACTGTTTTTATTTTAAAAATTTCTTTACAATAAATTTACATTGTCAAAGAAAATCACCCACAATTAAATCCTCAATAAGGAGCCCTAAACAAAGCAGACTCTTATTCAAAATATACAAAAAAGAAGTTACTTTCAAATCCCAAATACTCTTAAAACAACTTTACTTATTCTTCAAACGACATTCCATTTTACTCTATTGTTTTTTACAAAATAAATACTCTATTGCAGAATCAAGACGATTTTAACAAAATACAGTATTCAGCTACAGCTATTTTTCTAAAACAAAAGTTATAAAAAAAACAATTAAATAGGCTTCTACAATAAATTTAACATTTACCGCCATGGTAATATTTTTAATTATTATCAATTTTAACACTAAAAATTACGGATTTGTAATTTTAAGGCGTTTTTTATCGATAAAAGAGCAATATACCACTCCAAAATCATAATTTAACTAAAAAAAAAGCTTTTTATATTAGGTAGATTAACAAATTATTAAGATTTTTGTCGAACTAATTCAAAATATTTAAAAATGAAACTAAAGTTCAATGGAATCTTAGTGCTATTGTTAGTACTAGTTGCGCAACTTACTTTTGCGCAAGAAAGAGCTGTTTCTGGAACAGTTTCTGACAATGCAGGAATGCCTTTACCGGGTGTTAGTGTATTAGTTAAGGGAACGAAAACAGGAACGCAAACAGACTTTGATGGTAAATTCTCTATCAAGGCATCTTCAAGCCAGGTTTTGGTATTTAGCTACATTGGGATGAAAACCCAAGAAGTAACAGCAGCTTCATCTGTTGTGAATGTAAAATTAGCCGATGCTGGTGCACAAGAACTAGAAGGTGTTGTTGTAACTGCTTTTGGTATCAAAAGAGAGAAAAAATCTCTTGGTTATGCAACGACAACTTTAAAAACTGAACAAATTACTGCTGTAGTAAACACAAACCCATTTGAAACACTTTCTGGTAAAATTGCCGGAGTTGATATTTCTGCTCCATCTCAACCAGGAGCGTCAACTAAAGTGATTATTCGTGGTTTAAACACTATTACAGGAAACGCGGGTCCTCTTTACGTTGTTGATGGATCTCCAATTAACAATAGTGGATCAGGTACTGGTAATGACGGAGTTGCAACTACTACAAGATCTTACGATGCCGGTAACGGTATTAGTGACCTTGACCCTAACAATATCGAGAGTATGACAGTACTTAAAGGTGCTGCTGCTTCTGCATTATACGGTTCAAGAGCTGGTGGGGGTGTAATCATTATTACAACTAAAAAAGGAAAATCAAACACTGGAATCAAAGTTGACTTATTAGCTTCAACAGAGTTCAGCCAAGTAGCAAGAGTTCCTCATTTACAAAATCAATTTGGACAAGGATGGAATAGCAATGGGTATTCAGGATCTAATTCTTACAGTAATGAAAATGGTTCTTGGGGACCTGCATTCAATGGAGAAATTAGACCTTGGGGAACAATATATCAAAACACTCAACAAATCAAACCTTACGTAGCATTAAACGACAATGTTAGAGATTTCTACAAAACAGGAACATTAGCTACACAATCTGCAACCCTTAGTGGAGGTGGTGATACTTCTGATTTCTCTTTAGTATTTTCAAACGTAAACAGTAATGGAGTTGTACCTTCTGACGCTGACTTGTATAAAAAACAATCTTTAGGATTTAATGGTGGTTTGAAATCAAACAAATTCACATTAAGAACGTCAATCAATTATGTATACAAAGACCAAGGTGTTGTAAATACAGGACAAGGTGATGACGCTGGTCAAGGTTCAACATTACAACAAGAATTATTACAAATTCCTAGAGATATAAGTATCGTTGACTTAGCAGACTACAAAAACAATCCGTTTAACAATAATAGTTACTACTTTACTCCTTATGCTGGGAATCCTTATTTTGCAATAAACGAAAATAGCACAAAAATTTACGGAAATAACCTTTTTGGAAACGTAAACTTAAGCTACAAAATCACTGACAAAATTACTGCTTCATGGCAAGTTGGTGGTAACGTAAGATCTGAAAGATACAAAAGTTACGGATCTATTGTAGATTACGAACCAGGAAGCCCTCAATATGGTGCTAAAAACGTAATAGTAGGTGGAGTTACTGAAGGAAGATCAGAATTTAGTGAATTTGACACATACTTTAACCTTAACTACAATACAAATTTAAGTGAAGACTGGACTTTAAATCTTTTAGGAGGTGTAAACTACAACAAGAGAGAGAGTGACGAATTATTTAATACAGTTACAGGTTTAGGTATTAAAAACTACTATGAACTTTCTAACTCAGCGGCAAGACCGGTAATTTTTCAAAATAACTCTATAAGAAAGACTGGTGCTGTTTATGCATCTGCTGAATTTGCTTTCAAAAACAGATATTTTGCTACCATTACAGGAAGACAAGATGTAACTTCTACCTTACCAATTGGTAACAATTCATACTTTTACCCTGCAGCTTCTCTTGGAGCCATTGTTATTGACAACGGTAGTACTTTCTTAAAATTAAGAGGTGCAGCATCTAAAATTGCAAATGACACAGATCCTTACAACACTCAAAATGCATATGTTCCTGGATCAGCTGCAGCAAACTTTGGTGTTATAACATCTCCAATTGGAGGAGTTAGTTATTATGAAGCATCTGGAAGACTTGGAAACTCACAATTAAAACCTGAAAGTACAGTTGAATTTGAAGTTGGAGCGGAAGGATCTTTCTTAAAAAATAGAATTAGCTATGATCTTGCGGTATATCATAAAACAACTTCTGACCTAATTGTATTCTTACCTTTAGATCCATCAACTGGATTTACATCTAAAGCTATTAATGCTGCAGAAATCGTAAACAAAGGTATCGAGCTATCTCTTACTGGAAGTCCAATTAAAAACAAAGACTTCACTTGGAATATTACTTACACGTTCACTAAGAACTTAAACGAAGTTACAAAGACTGCTGAAGGATTTGACACCATTGATTTAGCAACTGGTTATTCAGTGACTTACAGAGCAACTAAAGGATTACCAATAGGAGAATATTATGCTTATGTT
Organism: uncultured Flavobacterium sp.; assembly: GCF_963422545.1. NCBI lineage: Bacteria > Pseudomonadati > Bacteroidota > Flavobacteriia > Flavobacteriales > Flavobacteriaceae > Flavobacterium > uncultured Flavobacterium sp. The sequence continues at coordinate 3,456 of NZ_OY730231.1, read as the reverse complement.
CCTAAAACGAATGCAGCAGGACAAACTATTGTAAATGCAAGCACAGGAATGTACGAACTTAGTGATGGTATTCAACGTGTTGGAAACTCACAACGTGATTTCGTAATGGGTTTACAAAATACTTTTAAATACAAAAACTTTAACCTAGGATTTTCATTAGATTGGAAACAAGGTGGAGAAATGTATTCTTATACTAAAAGACTTGCTCATTTCACAGGAAATGGTATTGAAACTACATACAACGACAGAAACCCATTTATTGTTCCTAACTCTGTTAACGAACACGTAGATGCAACTACAGGTGCTGTTACGTATACAGAAAACACAACAGCAGTTACTTCTGCCAAAATAAATTCATTCTATAATACTCAGGACAATCCTGCTTATGAATATAACCACGTAATAGACAAAACTTTTGTTAGATTAAGAGAGGTTAACTTTAACTATGATTTCCCTTCTGCATTAAGCAAAAACATGGGGTTAAACAAAATCTCACTTGGAGTTTATGCAAGAAATCTTTTCATGTGGACACCTGGAGCCAACCCTTATGTTGACCCGGAAGTATCAACATACGGAGCACAACGTGCGATTTCAGATTTCGGAGAATTTGGATCTAACCCATCACAAAGATCAATAGGTGGAGTTTTAAAATTATCATTCTAAAATAAAATATAGAAAAATGAAAAAAATAGCAACATTAATAACAGCTCTTTTCTTGTTAGTGTCATGTGACGAAACATTTGACATTAATAGAGACCCGGACTTATTGCCTCCGGGACAAGCTTACAGCACTATACTTCCTGCAGGTATTGCAGGAGTTGCAGGAGCCCAAGGATCTTATTATGCCATAGTAGGAGGATTTTGGTCACAATTCTGGACACAAAACACTACTTCAAATCAATACAAAGACGTTGACCAATACAGTATTGGAACAAACGATTATCAAGTTGGCTGGACAGCAATGTATGATGCCTTAAACGATATTAGAGTCGTAAAAGCAAAAGCATTAAAAGAAAGTAACTGGAACTATTTTTTAATAGCTACAGTACTTGAAGTACAAGCTTCTCAAGTAATGACAGATTTATATGATGACATCCCTTATACTGAGGCGAATAACCCTTTAATCTTACAGCCAAAATTCAATACAGGAAAAGAAACTTATGACTTAATGATCGCTGATTTAAAATTAGCATTATCAAAAGATCAAAGTGCATCTGTAGGGGACAAACCTGCTAAAGACGATTTTATCTTTGGTGGAGATATGACACAGTGGACTAAATATGGTAATACTTTACTATTAAAGTTACACATGAGACTTACTGAAGTAAACCCTACTCTTGCTCAATCAGGAATTAAAGCTTTAATTGATTCAGGCGCTCAATTCTTAGATGTTGATGCATCAATGCATAACTTCGAAGATGCAGACAGTAAAAGTAATCCTTTGTTTGAATCAGACAGAAGACAATTGAATACTACTTTAAACCTTAAAGCAAGTACAACCTTATACTCTTACCTAGATGTAAACAGTGATCCTCGTATAACTAAATATTATGAAAATGGAGGAACTTCTGTAGGAAAAGCTAATAATCAAGGGGACTTTTTAAACAATGTTACTGGTCTTTCAACAGTGATCTTAGCTCCAAAAACTCCTGTATATTTCATTAGTGCTGAAGAAAGTTACTTTTTACAAGCAGAAGCTCTTACAAGATATTATGGTGGTGCTGGAGCTAAAACTAAATATGACTTAGGTGTTGCTGCAAATTTCGCCAAATACAATACTACCACTAAAGTTGGCTCAACTGATATTCCACCCGTTGGAAGCCCTGCTGTTTTATTAGCTGCTGGAGGAAAATACGAATTCCCTGCAACAGGAACTGCTGCTCAGATTGAAGCAATTATTACTCAAAAATGGATTGCAAGTTTCCCAGGAAACGGTTACGAATCATTTCTTGAGCAAAACAGAACAGGTTACCCAAAAGTATCTGCAGTTCCTCAATCTAACGAACTTTATATTGCCGGACAATTTGCTGTATCTGTTCAAAGTGTTATTGGAAATAAATTCCCAAAAAGAATTGTGTTACCAAATACAGTAAAAACTAGAAACCCTAATGCTCCTGCATTAAAAGCAATATCACTTCCGGTATGGTGGGATGTTAACTAAAAAATTAAAACGATGAAAAAAATATTTATATACTTAATGGTAGTTTCAGGACTATTGTTAACTTCTTGTTCAGAGTCTACTGATAATGTTTCAAGGGTAACTGCTTACGCAAACATGAAACTAAATGGAGATGCACTTGTTGTTCTAACTCAAGGACAAACATATACAGAGCCAGGTGCTAAAGCTGAAGCTGGAGGAAAAACACTTGAGGTTAAAATTGACGGTACAGTAGACACCAGTAAACCTACTATGTATAAAATTAATTACTCTGCTGTAAATAGTGATGGTTTTAAGGCATACCTAACACGTACAGTTGTTGTTTTAAGCAACAAACCTAGTACAATAGATTTGTCTGGAACTTTCCTTAGAAATGGTAACCCTAACAACGTAACAAAAATTTCTGACAGAAAATACAAATGTGACAATGCAACAGGTTACAGTGTAGCTAAAGACTTCATAACTTTGGAGTTCTATAACATAGATGACACGCAAATTTACGCTCCTTTCCAAGAAAACACTTCTCAATCAGGAATTTCTGCAGAAAGTAATATTGGAACTATTACAGACAAAGACCACTGGAGATGGGTAATTTATGCTTCAGCAGTCTTTGGTACAGCTGAGAGAATATTTAAACGATAATTAAAAAATATTACGATGAAAAAATTAAAACTAAATATAACACGTATACTTGTTGCGGCACTTGTACTTGCTTCGTTTGCATCATGTGACGAAGTTGGAAATATTGATGCTGGAGGAACGTCTGTTCAGTCAATGGCTGGCGATTGGTTCATTACACTTACTGATAGTGACGGGCATGTGGTAGCCGCAAACAAAAAACATTCAACTTATAACACAGCAGCAAATGACAATACAATGTGGATTGACGATGCTAAAACTGGGTATGTTATTAAATGTAAAGTAACTGTTGATGTTAAAGCTGGAACTTTTTCTGCTACATCAGCTGATAACGTGCTAGATGGCTCAAAAGTTACTATAACTAACGGAAAAATCGAAAAAGACGCTGCTATATCAAAAGGTGGTCACAAAGTAGACAAAATTTCTTTTAGAGCTCATTTTGACTACGATCCAGCTGGATATGATATTCTTTATGTAGGAGGTAAAAGAACTGGTTTCTTCGAAGATGAATACTAGAACTTAGATTCTACAATATTACAACTAAACCATCCCATTCATTTGGGATGGTTTTTTTTTATAAACATTATACCTATATTTGCCTCATGGAAAAAGAACATCAAATATTTGGAATTAGAGCCATTATAGAAGCAATTCAAGCA